>NZ_JAKSDZ010000013.1 GCF_023509475.1 Aestuariirhabdus haliotis
TTTTTGAAAGGTCTGGACCTTACTGCAAAGACGTGCCGCGATTCTGGATTCGCCTGAAAGCCAGAGTTCATCTGAATTAATCAGAGGTGCCCTAGTTGACTAACGCTTAAGACCACCCAGATTCAACGAGAGGCTACTGCCGTGGCGCATCATGGTCATGGGTGCCACTCGAAGCTCGGTATTTTTCAGCAATGGCTTAATATACTTCCAACGCATGGACGCAAAACTGTCAATTTCACCGGATTCCACTTTGCTTTCGAAGCCATTATCAAACGCCTCGAGTTCGGCTGCCAAATTGTAGTCAACGCCCCTGGGATGAAGATTCGCTTGCACCAACGCCGTACTGTTATGCATGTAAAATTCCATCATATCGAGCAAAGAAAGATTGGTATCGAACAGAGGCACCTCCAGGTGAAGCAATTCCAGCACCTTGCGGTGAGCCTTATCCACATCCTGTAAGGAATACCAATCGGGATACTGCTGTTGCTGCCAACGCAACTCAAACTCTTCAATGGCCACTCGATACGCCGTCCAGGCCGGTTGTAACTCCGGGTAAGATCCCGAGTGTGACAGCCGGGCGGCAAGGCCATCCGCTCGATCCTGCTCTTTCTTCAGGCCATCACTGCCCGCGTAATCGTGATAATCATTACCCAGATAGCTATAGAATCTGAGCATATAACTGGCGGTAACCAGTTGCATGGAAAACTTCTCTTCATCACTCATGTCAGCTGCCTGAACGGAGCCGATAGAAAAAGCCATCAGTGCGATAAGGCACCAAATCTGTTTCATCGCGAACTTCATTGCGGATCTCCCTTGATGAGCAGATTGTTATTTTTGTTTCACCCTGACAAGCGCTAGCTCAGTGTTCTGCCCATACACAGTGTGTACCATCCTTTCACGCGATAGCATCACTCTTTTTTACTATTTTTCACTCCCACCGACCCTGACGGCAAAAAAACAGGGATAAAAGGTATCCAGCGTAACGCCCAAAAAGGCTATACGACCTTTGCACGCCAACCTTCAGGTTTAACAACAGCACCCATGACGCAAATTTCAAATCGATGTCCAGTGCCGACATCCGACTGCATCTGCTAGAATGTCGCTCCTTTTTAGCGACCAGTTATGACTCAAGCCCTATGCATCAACCCAAACCCGAAACCCGCCTTCCCAATGCGCCTTTATGGCGTCGATTTGCCGCGATGTTTTACGACGGTTTGTTGGTGATTGCGCTATCGATGCTCATTACCGCCCTCTATATTGGCGTTCGTGTCATGGCCAGCGGCAGTCAGGCAACCGAGCAACAGCTCAATAACACCCAGGGCGACGCATTTCTGACATCACTGCTTTTCATCGTTATTTTTGCTTTTTTCGCAACCTTCTGGACCCGAAGCGGGCAGACTCTGGGAATGCAGGCCTGGAAAATCCGCATACAGAATGACGATGGTAGCCTGATCAGCTTGTGGCAAAGCCTGCTACGTTATCTGGTGGCTATCCCTTCGTTGCTGCTATTTGGAGGCGGTTTTTTTTGGGCCATTATCGATAAGCAGGGCCTGACCTGGCACGATCGCTACTCAATGTCTCGGGTGGTTGCTCTGGGGAAACAGGACAATAGCGAATAACAAGTGTAAATAAAAAGGCCCGATCCATAGACCGGGCCTTTTTATTTAAATGATGCCGAAGTGGCAAATCAGGCGGCTTTACGCAGCAGATACCACCCCAGCATAAAGCACAACACAATGGGCAAGGCGATTGCGATCACCGGCGAAAAACCAAACACCATGCTCGCGGGGCCTAGCAGATCCTGCACCACCTTAAAGGTAAAACCGAACAGCACTCCGCTGAAGATCCTGAGCCCCATGGTGACTGAGCGCAAAGGGCCAAAGACAAAGGATATTCCGATCATAACAAGCGCCATGATACTGAATGGCTGTAACAACTTTTGCCACATCGCCAAGGCCTGCTCCGAGGCATCCAGCCCCTGCTCTTGCAGGTAACCTACATAGGCACTCAGCCCTTGAATCGAGAGGTCTTCCGGAGGCAGGGCAATAATATTGAGGACACGAGTCGTCAGGCCGCTATCCCAGCGCAGGGTCTGATGCTGCTCAGTGAATATCTGCTCGCCCTCAACCCGGCTGATTTTGACATTTTCCAGCAGCCAATGATCTCCCTGGGTGATACCGCGATCCGCATAACTGGTTTCCAGCAACTTGTTGTCGGAGTCAAACCTGAAACGACTGATGCCGTGTAATACACCGTTTGGCTCGACCACGTTAAAATAGAGAAACTCATCCCCTTCCCGGTGCCAGACCCCGGACTGGCTGATCATGCCGGGCTCGAGCCCGTCACGCTGTAACTGCCGTTCACTGTCGGCTATTTGTTCGGTATAGGGCAGGACATATTCACCAATCGCCGAGCCCACTAACACCAGCACCAGCATTGGCTTACTGACGGCCCAAACGATACGACTCAAGCTGACTCCGGCTGCTCGCATCACCACCAGCTCGCTATGACCAGCCAGACTACCCAGTCCAACCAGACAACCCACCAGACTGGCATAGGGCAGATAATCGTAGATGCGTTTGGGGGTCTTCATCATCAGGTACCAGGCCGCCTGCGGGAGCTGATAATCCAGTTTCAAACGCTTTAACTCGGCCACGAAACCAAACAGGGTATCGAGGGAGATCAACAGCAGCAGCACCATCAAAATGGCGTTAAAGACTGTGGTGCCAATATAGCGGTCGAGCAGTCTCATCATGCCACCTTCACTGCGGGGCGGGCACGGAAGCGGCGCAGGATCGCCCCGCCCCAGTTCAGCACTATCGCAAGCATCAGGAAGCCCAGGTGAATAGGCCACATCGCCCATTGCCAATCCAGCCGATCATCTTCCACCGCCGCGCGGGTAGCCATAATGGAGCCCAGATAAACAAGGTATAAAATAATAGAGGGGATCAGTTTAATAAAACGACCCTGGCGCGGATTGACGCGACTCAGAGGCACCGCCAACATCACCAGAATAGGAACCATGACCGGTAACGCCAGGCGCCATAACAGCTCGGCACGATGCTCCGGGTCATCACCGTATAAACGTGGCGTACTCAGCGCTTTGGCCTCGGATATTTCGATCACATCTTCGTTCTTGGGTATTTTAAAACCGTACTTCTCATATCGGGTAATTCGAAGTTCCGGCTCACCGGGAACGAAGTCATAACGATAGCCTTCGTTTAACACCAGGTAGCGACTGCCCGTATCACTTTTTATCTCCTGGGTACCGGTTTCGGCCAACAACAGAGTCACCTTGCCCCGCGAAGCGCCAACCCCAAGAGAAGCAATAAAGACCTCATCCATGCGTTTACGATCTTCGCTCAACCGTTCGGTATAGGTCACTCGCCCCTGCGATGCCTTGTTAAAGCGACTGGGTAACAACATATCAAATTCGGTAAAGGTTTTCTGCTTGGCCAATATCCATTCCGCGTTATGCGATGCCCAGGGAGCCACCGCCAGGCTGAGGGCCCCTACCATAAGCGTCACCAGGATGCCGGGTACCATGGCGTAGAGCAACAAACGCTCAGAACTGACCCCGCAGGCACGAAGTACCGTCATCTCACTATCAACGTAGAGACGTCCATAGGCCAGCAAAATGCCGAGGAAAATACTCAAAGGCAGCAATACCAGAAGGAAATCGGGAATCTGATAACCGATCAGTTGAAACAGGTAATCAGACTTGAGCCGCCCGGTCGCCGCCCGAGACAGGTAATGGATAAAACGGCCGCTCATTATGATCACCAGAAGAATTCCAGCTACCGCCGAAAAAGAGAGTAAAACCTCTTTTGCTATGTAACGGAAAATGATCAAACGAAATAGTCTCCAGAATCAAATAGGGTTGCAGCTACCCTCTGCAACGCTGACAAAAAGCCTTAGGTTGCGTAAACTGAGTCATCGGCGCGAGATCCAGTTTGGATATCTAAAATGCCCGTCCAGTTAACGTCAAGCACAGGAGCACTCCAAGGCTCTTGCTGCGCTATTGATTATCACTTAAAGCCACCTCTAATGTCTTGCGGAGTATACATGGAATTTATCGCCAAAACCGGGGATCTGGAAAAACTAACAAGTGCCTGCCTCGTGGTTGCTGTGGGAGAAAAAGGTCAGTTGAGTGCCGCAGCCACTGCAATTGATAAACTCGCCGGTGGCTTAATCAGCCGGGTATTGAAAGCGGGTGATATCAAGGGCAAGTATGGTCAGTCTCTGATGCTTCATGGTCTCACAGGCATCAAGGCTGAACGGGTTCTGTTGGTTGGTACCCAGCAATGCGATAAAGCGATCAAACAAGCCGATTTCATCAAGGTTGCGCGAGCCACCGCCGCTGCGATCAAGCAAGCCGGTTGTAAAGACGCCACTCTGGCACTTCTGGGTCAAGCCGTCGATGGTGCCGATGATTATTGGAAGGCACGCCAATTGTTACAGGCAACCGGCGAAAGCAATTATCAGTTCAATCAATTGAAAAGCGAAAAGGGCCCCAAGACCTTACCCCTGCGCAAAGTTACGGTCCTGACCGAAAATCGTAGCCAAACCGGTCAGGCCAAACGTGCCGCCGAACACGCCCAGGCAATCGTCAGTGGCATCCATACTGCACGCGACCTGGGTAACCTGCCCGGTAATATTTGTACCCCCAGTTACCTGGCGACTCGAGCCAAAAACCTGGCCAAGAAAAACCCCAAACTGAGCTGTAAAGTACTCGATGAAAAGCAGATGAAAGCATTGGGCATGCATTCATTGTTGTCAGTCAGTGCGGGCAGTGCCGAAGGGGCAAAACTGATCACCATGGAATACAAGGGGGGCAAAAAAGGTGACCGGCCGATCGTTCTGCTGGGCAAAGGCATTACCTTCGACAGCGGTGGTATCAGCCTCAAGCCTGGTGCAGGAATGGACGAAATGAAATTCGATATGTGTGGTGCTGCCAGCGTTATGGGGGCGATGACCACCTTATGCGAAATGGGATTACCCATAAACGTGGTGGGCATGATCGCCAGCGCCGAGAATATGCCTGGACCGTCGGCCACCAAGCCCGGAGATGTGATCACCTCCATGTCGGGAAAAACCATCGAAGTACTCAACACTGACGCCGAAGGTCGCCTGGTACTCTGCGACGCCCTGACGTATGCCGAACGTTTCAAGCCGGCTGCCGTGGTAGATATCGCCACTCTGACCGGTGCCTGCATTGTCGCCCTGGGTCACCATATCAGCGGCCTTATCAGCAACAATGACGCTCTCGCTGACAAGCTCACCGCGGCGGGAATTTCGGCGGCCGATCAAGCCTGGCGACTACCGATGAACGATGACTACCAAAAGCAGCTCGACAGCAACTTCGCCGACATTGCCAATATTGGTGGTCCCGGTGCCGGTACCATTACCGCCGGCTGTTTCCTGGCCCGATTTGCTGAAAAATTCGACTGGGCTCATCTGGATATCGCTGGCACGGCCTGGCACAGCGGTGCCAAAAAAGGGGCCAGTGGGCGTCCGGTTGCCTTACTGAGCCAATTCTTGCTGGATAGCGCTGCCTAATCCGCGCCAACCAAAGATCGACAGGCGTCCAGTGCCGACGCCTGTTACCTTAATAACGAGGCCTCTGTGACTCGAATCGACTTTTATCTGCTGACAGGCGAACAGGAACAGGATGCATTTTTGTTCACCTGCCGCCTGGCCGAGAAAGCCTATCAACTTGGGCACAGGGTTTTTATCCATACTCAGGACGAGACTCAGTCCAAAGTGCTGGATGAGTTACTCTGGGGCTATAAAGGTGAACGTTTTTTACCTCATGGCTTACTCGAGCAACAGCATAACAACACTCCGATAGAACTGGGTCATACCGAAGATGCCGGCGATCATCACGACCTGCTGATCAATCTATCCGACCGTATACCAGATTATTTTGGCCGATTTAGTCGGGTTGCTGAAATTGTGAGCAACCATGCGGACGCCAAGCAGAAATCGAGAGATAATTTCCGCTTCTACAAACAGCGCGGCTACCCCATGCACACCCATTCGATAAGAGGCTAAGCGACCATGGCCAAGAAACAATCGGCCGATGACAAGGATCTGCTGGATGAGCTGATGTCGATTCGCCAGCTGCTCGATGACGAGCTGGAAGGGGAAACTGCGCCTAGCGATAATATCCCTATCCTCAACGAAGTGGACAATATCCAGCCTTCGCCCCCCGAGCCAGAGTCACCACCTGACACAACGGAAACAGATCATTTTGACGAACGCGCCGAAGAGGCCTTCACCAAAAATGTACAACGTGGCTCTCCCTTTCTAAAGCCGCTCACCCGAGACATGCTAGGTGAAAACCCTTTTCTGCCCAAACAGACGCTCGATAAGCTCAATGCGCAAAAAGCGCAGAGTAACCAGATCGGAACAACCATACCGGAGAAAACATCCGTTCCAACTGACGCAGTCACAAAATCCGTGACAAAAGCAGCCTCAGAGCCGGAGCCGGTAACATCGCAAGAGCCCTCGCAACCAGAACCGGAGGCCGGGTCAGAGCTTGAATCCAGCTCAGAGTTTGAATCTAGATCAGTGACACGGGAACCATCGCAACAAACCTCACTCCTATTGCCTGAGCAATCCCCTGAAACCGAAGCCAGCGGTCTCCTCGCGGAATCAAGCCCTGAACCGGCCCAGATAAAACCCGAGACGCCAAAGAATGATTATCTGGAGCCGCTGTCCGCAGACCCATCACGCAAATCATCGAGAAGAAGATCGCCCCGATCATCACTATCGCCGGAACAACAGGCCTTGCTGCGAAACCGCCTCGAAAGCGAAGGAGAATTAATCGTTCAGGAGATCGTCGATGAAATGATTCCCGCCCTGGAGGCCGACCTGCGCAAGAGATTGCATAAGCATTTGTACAGTCTGCTTGATAACCCCGATAGCCTGGAGCCACCCGAAAATCTGGATGAGCCCGACAACGCTTGAAGCGGCCTTCGCTTTGCTTGCGCCGAACCTTGCCCTGCTCGCCCTTTCCTGACCCGAGGATAAATTGGCAAGGATTATCGCGTAGATTCGATTATCCCCTATGGCTCGTCAGGAGGCGACGCATGTATAATGCTGCGCTTGACTGATCCAATGAGAAGACCTCTAGAACACCATGGATAAAACCTACCAACCGAACGAAATCGAGCGTAGCTGGTACAACACCTGGGAAGAGAAGGGCTACTTTGCCCCGAGTGGCAAAGGTGATCCCTACGCCATTATGATTCCACCTCCCAATGTGACCGGCAGCCTGCACATGGGCCATGCGTTTCAGGACACCATTATGGATACCCTGATTCGCTATCATCGCATGAAGGGTAACAACACACTCTGGCAGGTGGGTACTGACCATGCGGGCATCGCGACCCAGATGGTTGTCGAGCGTCAACTGCAAGCGCAGGGCATCAATCGTCACGATCTCGGCCGGGAAAAATTCCTCGACAAGATCTGGCAGTGGAAAGCTGAGTCCGGGGGCACCATCACCCGCCAGCTGCGCCGCATGGGTGCATCCGTTGATTGGAGCCGCGAGCGTTTTACCATGGACGATGGGCTCTCCAATGCGGTCAAAGAGGTCTTTGTACGACTCCATAAAGAGGGACTGATTTACCGGGGCAAACGCCTGGTGAACTGGGACCCGAAACTGCACACGGCCATCTCCGACCTGGAAGTAGAGAACCGTGACAGCAAAGGCCACCTGTGGCATTTCCGTTATCCGCTAGCCGATGGAGCAAAAACCGCCGACGGCCTTGATTATCTGGTGGTAGCAACCACGCGCCCCGAAACCATGCTGGGCGATACCGCCGTAGCGGTACATCCCGATGACGAACGCTACCAGGCGCTCGTAGGTCAATACGTGACCCTGCCTCTGGTCAACCGCCGCATTCCCATCGTGGCCGACGATTACGTCGACAGCGACTTTGGTACCGGCTGCGTAAAGATCACCCCGGCCCACGATTTTAATGATTACGAAGTCGGCAAACGCCACCAGCTGCCGATGGTCAATATTCTCACCATCAACGCCGACATACGAGACAGCGCTGAAGTGTTCAACAGCGATGGAACTCCTAACACGGAACTTGATGACACCTTGCCCGAGAACTACCGGGGCATGGAACGATTTGCCGCCCGCAAACAGATTGTCGCTGAGTTTGACTCTCTGGGTTTACTGGCAAAGATCGACGATCATGCGCTCAAGGTGCCTTACGGTGACCGTGGCGGTGTGGTGATCGAGCCCTACTTGACTGATCAATGGTACGTAGCGGTGCAAAAATTGGCCGAACCCGCGATCAAAGCTGTCGAAGATGGCGACATCAAGTTTGTTCCCCAGCAGTACGAGAACATGTACTTCGCCTGGATGCGAGACCTGCAGGACTGGTGCATCTCCCGACAGCTGTGGTGGGGCCACCGAATTCCGGCCTGGTATGACGACAATGACAACGTCTACGTTGGCCGGGATGAAGCCGAAGTTCGCAGCGCCAATAATTTGGGGGATGACGTCAAACTGCGCCAGGACGAAGACGTGCTGGATACCTGGTTCTCCTCTGCCCTATGGACCTTTTCAACTCTGGGATGGCCCGAAAAAACACCCGAGCTGAAAACCTTCCACCCAAGCTCCGTGCTGGTGACCGGATTCGACATCATCTTCTTCTGGGTCGCGCGTATGATTATGATGACCCTGCACTTTATGAAAGATGATGACGGCACTCCGCAAGTGCCTTTCAAAACCGTCTATGTGCATGGCTTGGTACGCGACCAGGAGGGACAGAAAATGTCCAAATCCAAGGGCAACGTACTGGACCCTCTGGATCTGATCGACGGCATTGAATTGGAAGACCTGGTTAGCAAGCGCACCGGAAATATGATGCAGCCTCAGCTTGCCAAGAAGATTGAGCAGCAAACCCGTAAGCATTTCCCCGAAGGCATTGCCGCCTCAGGTACCGACGCACTGCGTTTCACATTCTGCTCCCTGGCTTCAACCGGCCGCGATATCAAGTTCGACATGAGCCGCATGGAGGGTTACCGAAACTTCTGCAACAAGATATGGAACGCAGCGCGCTATGTACTGATGAATACAGAAGGCGAAGACTGCGGGCAGAGTGGCGCCGAAGTAGAACTGTCCCTGGCCGATCGCTGGATCATTTCTCGCCTGCAGCAAACGGAAACTCAGTTTACTGAAGCCATGGATGCCTACCGTTTCGATCACGCTTCGCAAACTCTGTACGAGTTTGTCTGGAACGAATACTGCGACTGGTACCTGGAACTTTCCAAGCCTGTACTCTGGGATGATAACGCCAGTCCATTATTAAAGCGTGGCACAAGGCGCACTCTGGTACGGGTACTGGAAAGCATCTTACGCCTCGCCCATCCGATCATGCCTTACATCACCGAAGAGATCTGGCAGCGAGTGGCTCCGCTGGCTGATAAAAAGGGTGACACTATCATGTTGCAGCCCTATCCAAGCGGCCAAGATAACAAGGTCGATCAGCAAGCGATTGCTGATATCGAGTGGCTCAAGGGTGTCATTTTGGCAGTCCGCAACATTCGCGGCGAAATGAACATTGCGCCCGGCAAAGAGATCCCGGTTCTGCTGAGCAATATGGACACCGCCGCGAGCGAGCGCCTTGAAGCTAATCGCACCTTCCTGAGCAAACTGGCCAAGCTGGCTTCTATCGAAGCTGTTAACGCGGCTGATGCACCGATGAGCGCGACAGGTCTGGTGGGTGAAATGGAAGTTCTGGTGCCCATGGCCGGGCTGATCGACAAAGCCGCCGAGACCGCACGTCTGAGCAAAGAGATCGATAAACTCTCTAAGGAAATCCAACGCTTCGAAGGCAAGCTAAACAATCCCCGATTTGTCGATAAGGCGCCCAAAGAGGTTGTGGACAAAGAGCGTGGAAAAATGAATGACGCGCAAACTGCGAAGCAGACACTGGAAGAACAGCTGAAAAAGATAGATTCTCTGTAATCCAGCAAACAAGGGATGGCGACTCACTCGAGTTGCCATCCCCTCGCGAAACGCCTAACCTCTAGACAGGTTAGCAAGCAGTTGGCAATTGGATAAGATAATAACGACAGGATTGATTCAGGAAACATTATGAGCAAACTCGACAAAGAACAGGTACTGGCAGATTTTTCAGCAGCTTTTGAAAAAGCCAATGGCAAAGCGCCTGTGGTGGATCAAAAAGGAAGTTGGTACAGCGTCGATGGAGGCAAATCGGTTCGCCTTGCCGATCTCGTCGATATGACGGCCGAACTGTCCGGCGGTGCCGCTCCAGCAAAACCCGAAGCAGCACCTAAAGCCGCGGCCGAGAAAAAAGCACCCGCGGCCAAAAAAACCGCCAAGCCCAAAGCAAAGACCAAAACCACCTCTACCAGCGGCGGTATGACGCCCAAGGAACTGTGGAAGCAGAAACTGGCAGCCCGGGACACGCTTCCTCGAGGTGTCCGCTAAGGCATCTCAGCAGCACCTTATCGCTTCTACCCGCTTCTGAAGTGATCAGCATGGAAATAACAAAAGGCGAGCCACTGCTCGCCTTTTGTATTGGTACGGCCGATAAAACCGAACAAACAACTCGCTAAAATGTTATCCGGTGATGTACCAGCACATTAACCCTTTCAAGCCTTTTGCTCAGACAGTATCAGAACACATAGCGCCCACCCGCACCAACGGCACTAACCAGTACCCCCAACAACAGGTTGAAAGCGACCAGCAAGCGAATCCGATTCAAAGCAGATCCAGCCTGGGCCCATTGCCCCGACTCAACAGCGGCACGCATTTCTGGCCAGAAACGCCGATATAAAAACCAGAACACCAGAGTCATTACTGCGCTTCCGGCAAGCATCAGGTGTACTTGCAACCCCATCATCATAAGCGAGCCATACACTCCGAACACCATGCCCAGACCACTCCCCCACAGCAGCACTATCGCCAACCAGACCCAGATAAAGAAGCGTGAAAAAATACCACTCCACAGCCTTAACCGGTCGGGGGGAGACAGCAGGGAGGCAGCAACCGGACGCAGAATGATATAGGCAAAAAACATCCCACCAACCCAGATAATGGCGGCCAGTAGATGAGCAACCAGCAATAATTCCATCGGTCTTTCTCCTCCAGTGGGTAGTGCAACCCCTATCAGAATTGCTCAGAGTAGCCTGATACTAACAAGTTGGCGCGATAAAGATAGCAGTGGGTCATATTTGTACATTCCGGATTGTTGCCAGAAAAGACGGCAACGTAGCAAGCTCATGCCAATAAAAGCACTGCCACCACCCACCCTGTGGCCCTGCAATCAATCAACTTGAGACTGCTGAGAAGGCATAATCGGCTATTCGACGGGTTAGTGATCAAATTTTGGGTGTATACCAACCCCTAAAAAAACGACAGATGGGTGGATCACCACCCAAAAACGGCATTACACCAAAGTCTAACCCAAGACGTATCCCCTTGTTTTATAGGTAATTACCGCAAAACTCGGCAACTGGCACCCTATTTGCCTTATGTTAGTTGAGCGTTAATGATGATGCTAAACGGGGCCGGCAACGAGCACCCGCACTATAAAAACCACAAAACTCCACAGGGGAGAAAGCATGAACCTTCTCAAGAAATCCTTAACCGCACTGACAATTTGCGCCGCTGCCGCAGGAGCCACACTGGTTCAGGCCGCGCCGGTCGAACTGAAGTTTGCTCACGTTGTAGCCGAAAACACACCCAAAGGGCAAATGGCCATCAAATTCCGCGACCTGGTTGCTGAGCGTCTGGCAGGAAAAGTAGAAGTGAAAGTGTTCCCGAACTCTCAACTCTTCGGTGACAACAAGGTACTGGAAGCGATGTTGCTCGGCGACGTGCAAATGGCGGCCCCTTCCCTGTCCAAGTTCCAGAAATACACAAAGTCCCTGCAGTTGTTTGATTTACCTTTCCTGTTCAAGGACATGGCCGCAGTTGAACGTTTCCAAAGCGGTCCTACCGGCCAGGAAATGCTGGGTTCCCTGAAAAAGAAAGGCCTGATCGGTCTGGGTTACCTGCACAATGGAATGAAGCAGTTGTCTGCCAACGATCCACTGCGTACCCCGGCTGACGCATCTGGCAAGAAGTTCCGAATCATGACCTCCGACGTTTTGCAGGCGCAGTTCGAAGCCGTCAAGGGCGTGCCCCTGAAAAAGCCATTCTCCGAAGTTTTTACCCTGCTTCAAACCAAAGCCATCGATGGACAGGAGAACACCTGGTCCAACATCTACTCTAAGAAATTCTTCGAAGTTCAGCCTTACATCACCGAGTCTAACCACGGTGTACTCGATTATCTGGTTGTGACATCCACCGAGTTCTGGATGGGGCTGGATGAAGACGTTCGCAGCGAGCTCAGCAAAGCACTGAACGAAGCCATCGCTCACGGCAACGCAATTGCCGCCCAGAAAGCCGAAGACGACAAGCAAGCCATTGCCGATTCGGGTCGTTCTGAAATCCTGATGCTGACCGATGCCGAGCGTCAGCAATGGGTTGACGCCATGAAGCCTGTCTGGGCTCAGTTTGCTTCCGAAGTGGGTCAGAAAAATATCGACGCGGCCGTCGCATCCAATAAATAAGATGTCTTGGTAATTACAGGCGGGGTAGCCATGCTTACCCTGCCTGTAGCATTTTTTCAGATACATCGTCGTAGGCTCATCCGAATCCCTGTTACCAGGGTTATTACTCGCAGCGGATATGTATTGCGACAACCTATAAATACAGAGAGGCCATTATGAGGGATCTCATTAACAGCCTGGAGGAGGGATTCATTCGCCTGCTTCTGGTTGGAATGACCCTGCTAGTGTTTGTCGAAGTGGTATTACGCTTTGGCTTCAATACCGGGATTCACTGGGCGCAGGAAGTAACCCTGCTAATGTCGGCATGGTTCGTACTTTTCGGAGTGTCCTACGGAATTAAAGTAGGCGCTCACATTGGCGTAGACGCCTTTGTAAAGTTGCTGCCGGAAACACCCCGTCGCGTAGCCGCGATTATCGCCGTTGTACTCTGTCTTTTTTATTGCGGTCTGTTTCTTTATGGCGGATGGGTTTACCTGTCGAAGTTGCACATGATCGGCATCGAACTGGAAGACCTCCCCTACCCCAAGTGGATAGCAACCAGTATTTTGTTTATCGGTTTTGTATTGCTGGCTATGCGCTTTCTTCACCTGCTCTGGAAGTTAATGATTGGTCAGGCCGAGGGTTTCAAACTCGCCGACGAAGCCAAGGAGAGTATGCATCTTGCCGATGAAGTCGCCGCGCATGACAACACGCTTTCACAGTCAACGTCTGAGCAAAGGGAGAAGTAAGCAATGACCACAGCCGCTCTGTTTATCATGCTCTTTGCTTTTATGCTGCTGGGTATGCCGATTGCCATTGCACTGGGACTGTCCAGTGTGGCAACCATTCTGATGTTCTCTAGCGATTCGCTGGCATCCATTTCCTTGAAACTGTTCGAAGCAACCTCCGAACATTACACCTTGTTAGCCATTCCATTTTTTATTCTGTCCTCGGCATTTCTCTCCACCGGTGGTGTCGCCAAACGCCTGATCGACTTTGCCATTGACTCCGTTGGCCATGTACGTGGCGGGTTGGCGATGGCTTCGGTGATGGCCTGTATGCTCTTTGCTGCGGTATCCGGATCCTCACCAGCAACAGTGGCAGCCATCGGTACCATTGTTATCGCCGGTATGGTGCGCGCCGGTTATCCGGAATCCTTCGCCGCTGGCGTCATTGCCAACGCCGGTACCCTGGGTATTTTGATTCCTCCCTCTATCGTTATGCTGGTCTACGCAGCAGCAACCGAAGTTTCGGCAGCGCGGATGTTTATGGCCGGCCTGATCCCAGGCTTGATGATGGGAGGCATCTTGATGCTCGCCATCTATGTTGTGGCTCGTATCAAGGGTTTACCCTCCCAGCCTTTTCCTGGTTTCAAACAGCTATTCAAATCCGGAGCCATTGCAATGGGCGGTTTGATGCTAATCGTAATCGTGCTGGGATCCATCTATGGCGGCATCGCCAGCCCAACAGAAGCGGCGGCAGTCGCCGCACTCTATGCCTACCTGGTTTCCGTGCTGGGCTATCGCGATATGGGGCCGTTAAAAAACTCCGCCTGGAGGAATCGGGACGAGAATATCGTCTCCTCATTCGCCCGGAATAGCATCGGCATGCTGGTTGCCCTGCCTCGTTCGATCTTCGATAAAGAGGTCAACCGGGTGGTCATGGACGCCGCCAAGGTCAGCCTGATGTTGCTCTTTATCATCGCCAACGCCATGCTGTTCGCCCATGTTCTGACCACCGAACGGATTCCCCACAGCATCGCGGAAACAATCGTACAATGGGGCTTGCCTGCCTGGGGCTTCCTGATTGTGGTTAACCTGTTGTTGCTGATGGCCGGTAACTTTATGGAGCCTTCGGCGATTTTGCTTATCATGGCGCCGATCCTGTTTCCTATTGCCACTCAACTGGGTATCGACCCTATTCACCTGGGCATCATCATGGTGGTCAATATGGAGATAGGCATGCTGACGCCGCCGGTGGGTCTCAACCTGTTTGTCACGGCAGGCATTACCGGGCGGAGTATGGGTTGGGTTATCAAGGCCTGCCTGCCCTGGCTCAGCCTGCTGTTGTTCTTCCTGATTCTGATCACCTATATTCCGCAGATCTCTCTCTTTCTGCCGGAGTACATCGATAAACTTAGGGGGTACTAATCCCCACCAAAGCTGAGGCAGGCGGTTCGACTGAACCGCCTTTTTTTATGGCCCGATTTGTCGAATAACAACCGCTTTGCGACCAATAGAGCAAGGAATAAAAGTCATTATTGAGCTAACTTAAGGTTTTTTACACCCAACAATTTATCGTCGTCTAAACGAAGCACATTTGAGGCTCCCTGCTATGAGTCAGAAACACATTGCCCAGTTATTACGTCCCAAGTCTGTCGCCGTAATTGGCGCATCAAACAACCCTAAACGGGCTGGCTTTGTTATGATGCGCAACCTCTTGCAGGGCGGATTCTCCGGCCCAATAATGCCCGTGACCCCCAAATACAAAGCCGTTAGTGGTGTCCTGGCCTACGCCTCGATTGACGATCTTCCTGCCGTCCCTGATCTGGCTATCCTTTGCACCAGTGCTCGCCGGGTGCCGGATATTATCGACCAATTAGGGATCAAAGGCACCCGCAGCGCCATCGTCCTGGCTGCCGGGTTATCCAACCGTACAACCGAAGACGGGCTGACCATCAAAGATGCCATGATGGAATGTGCCAGACGCCACGGGGTGAGAATTCTAGGCCCTAACAGCCTGGGCATGATCATCCCCTCCATTGGCCTCAATGCCAGCTTTTCCCACACCCCGGCTCTGCCCGGCAAGATTGCCCTGATCTCTCAATCTGCCGCCATTTGCACCACCATTCTCGATTGGGCCAAACCCAAAGGCATCGGTTTCTCCAACTTTATCTCTCTGGGCGATGCCAGCGATGTCGACTTCGGCGAGCTGATTGATTACCTGTGCCGTGACACCCACACTCGAGCCATTATGCTCTGCATCGATTCGATTCAACATCGACGCAGCTTTATGTCTGCGGCCCGGGCCGCGTCGCGCAACAAACCGGTACTGGTATTTAAAGCCGGCAGCACCCATGAGGGGGCTATTGCGACCCACCTTCACACGGGGGGCATTTCAGGTTCGGACGCCGCCTATGATGCGGCTATTCGTCGCTCCGGCATGTTACGGGTGAGAGATCTTCATGAACTGTTCGCTGCGGTGGAAACCCTGGCCCATGACAAACCCCTCAAGGGAGAAAAGTTGGCTATCATCACCAACGGCGGCGGCCCGGCCGTGATGGCGATAGATACATTGATCGAACGCCAGGGCAGGCTAGCAGAATTCAGTGACGAGCTGAAAGACAAACTGTGTCAAGTGATGCCACCCGGCTGGCTACCCGGAAACCCCATCGACTTGCTCGGAGATGCACCTCCCAAACGCTATGCCGATGTCTTAAAAGTATTACTGGAGGCGAACGAAGCGGACGCCATCCTGCTGATGCATGCTCCGGCTGCGGCGGCACCAGCAACCGAATACGCCAATGCGGTCATCGATACACTGAGCACCTGCAAACCCCGTCAATGCCCTAATATTTTCACCAACTGGACGGGGGAAGAAACCGTACAGGAGTCTCGTAAACTCTTTGCCCGAGCCAATATCCCCAACTTTCGTACACCCGCCGGAGCCGTCGGTGCCTTTATGCATATGGTGCAGTACCGCCGCAACCAGAAGCTTCTGCTGGAAACCCCCGAGTCCGTACCGGAAAATGTGCCATCCGACATCTCTGCGGCCCACACCGCTATTGCCGAGGCGATTGCCCAGAATAATATGCAACTGGAAACCCATGATGCGGGCGCCATCCTTTCCAGTTACGGTATACCAACCATTCCCACTCTGGTTGCCGAGAATCCGGAACAGGCTGCCAGTCTGGCGAAACAACTCAGTTTCCCGATCGCACTCAAAGTGATCTGCGAAGGGATTCGTTATAAGTCTGAAGTCGGTGGGGTGGTCTTGAACCTGAATTCATCGGCGGAAGTGTTAACCGCCGCCGAGGCGATGCTGGAGCGAGTCACCAATGCCTATCCCGATGCTCAGGTGGACGGTCTCGCATTGCAGCCAATGGCTCAGCGTTCGGGCTCCCAGGAAATTCGTATTGCCGTACAAACTGATCCCGTATTTGGCCCGATCATTCTACTTGGTGAAGGTGGGTCGGACTGGGATACTGCTCGGGATGCTGCCGTCGCACTCCCACCACTGAATATGGCACTCGCCCGTTACCTGGTGATCGAAGCCCTGGCCGAGAACAAACTCAAAGATCGTCGCCTGCCACAGGGTCTGGACCGAGATGCCTTGTGCATTTTATTAACCCAGGTCTCACACCTGATCACCGACTGCCCGGAAATTGTCGAGTTAGACCTGAACCCTGCCCTGGCATCGGGAAGCGATATTGTGGTTCTCGATACCACCATCAAGCTGCAACCCACACCAGAGCACCCTGCCCAACGGATGGCCATTCGACCTTATCCCAAAGCATTGGAAGAGTGGCGTGAACTCCGCAATGGCGAGCCAGTGCTGCTGCGCCCGATTCGTCCCGAAGACGAACCCAGCCATAAAGCCTTTGATCTCAGTCTGACTCGAGAAGATCGCTACAAACGCTTTTTTGGTGAAGTCGGTGAAATGACCCATGAAGCCATGGCTCACCTCACCCAGATCGATTATGACCGGGAAATGGCCTTTATTGCCACCCAAAAAGACAACCAGGGAATGCACACGACCCTGGGCGTGGTTCGTATTCATATTGATCCGGATAACACGGAAGCTGAATTCGCGGTTATTTTGCGCCCCAACATGCAGGGACAGGGGTTGGGCAGGATGTTGATGGAGAAGGTGATCAATTACTGCAAAGAGCAGCAAATTGAGGAGATTATGGGTTATACCATGCCGGAAAACCGGGGCATGATAGAGCTCTCTCGCAAGCTGGGTTTCAAGGTAAAATTTATGCTCGAGGATGGCATGGTTGAAATGAGAATGCCGTTTAATTCCGGCTAGACAATCCAGTACCCCACGGGTGGCGGGAACTTCACCTTCCCGCCACTCCCATCGCTCGCTTTTCCGAACAGGCTATACCCGGGCCAAAGCGCGAATATGGGCAGCAGCACTGCGCCCCAGGGCCGAAGGTGAATAACCACCTTCCAGAACCGAAACAATGCCCCGACAGCCTTCTACCTTATCGACGATGGCGATTAACTGTTCAGTAATCCACTGATAATCCCGTTCAACAAAACGCAGGTGTCCCATCTCATCCTCTCTGTGCGCGTCAAAGCCTGCGGAGATCATAATGAGATCTGGCTTGAATCGTTCAATAGCCGGTAACCAGGCACAGTCGACTGCCATTCGAAGCTCAGCTCCTCCCGTGCCACTGCTCATGGGCAGCTTTAATATATTTTCACGATCACTGTGCGGATCTGTGTGGGGGAAAAACGGGTGTTGAAACAAGGAGCAGAACAATACTCTGGGATCATCGCGGAAAATATCTTCGGTCCCATTACCGTGGTGAACATCAAAATCAACAATCGCAACACGGGACAAACCATGGGCTTCAAGGGCATGAGCCGCCCCGACAGCAACATTGTTGTAAAACGAAAAACCCATCGCCTTGTCTTTTTCTGCATGGTGACCTGGCGGGCGCACATTGCAAAAGACCGCATCCATTTTTCCCTCAACCACCAGATCAACTCCGTGTACCGAAGCACCGGCAGCTCGTCTTGCCGCTTGCAAGGTGTAGGGATTCATGGCCGTATCGTCATCCACCTCTACCAGTGCCTGACCTTCATCGGGCGACATAGCGTCGAGGCTGTCCAGATAGTCTTCGTCATGCACTCGCAACAGCTGCTCACGCTCGACAATAGGAGCGTCTTCATACATCAGATAGAGTTCTAATCCGCTTGAGATCAGCTGATCAGAGATCGCATCGGTGCGCCGTGGATCTTCTGGGTGGTGATCGTGCATGCTGTGATGACGGCATTCAACGTGGGAGATAATCGCTGTCGGCATAGTGTCCCGCTCACTCTGTTCGTATCAGTCTGGGTTTCGAAACCTTCGTTCGAATACGACCATGCTAACAGATTCTCCCATTCGGCCCATCGAGACTTACGTCTAGCAGACGTATCGACAGATCACCAAAGATCGGTAATCGCGGCAATCCCCTGGGCTCCGGAAGCAATCGCCCGACCATGATCAGACCGGCCCATGCCCCCTAACAGGTAAACAGGCATACTCGCTTGCCCAACCAGGGCTGTTGCGGATTCCCAACCAATCCCCGGCTGTCCTGGATGGGATGACGTAGGCTCTACCGGTGACAAGGTTGCAAAATCAACCGCCAGTTTGGCTGCTTGTTCGAGTTCGCGGACATTATGGCAAGATGCCGCCAGTAATGGTTTACGGTCGGATTGAGCAGCCCAGACCGCGATTGCAGGATCAAATAGCTGCTCAGACGTCAGGTGCAAGCCACAACCTGGAAAACGCTCGAACAGATCAGGTTTCCCCTTGAGCATCAACTGCACCTCTGCCTGATGACATATTGATACCAGAGGTTGGAGCTGCGCAGTATAGTCCTCTGCCGCCAGCCAGGGCGCCCTGAACTGGATCAGACGAACGCCGTCATCGATCGCCTTGGTAACCCGAGCCAGCAACTCATCACCGGTATTGAAATGCCCGCTGATCAGATACGTATCGGGCAACCTCAACGCCATATTGAGCGCTCGATTTGCTGCTGGAAAGTCAATCTGGGCCAGCTCGTTCCGCGCAACCCAACGCACAGGCTGCCCTTCACAACCGAGAGGCACGCCTTCGAACTCATCAATCAGATAAGCATCCAGCAAGATATGACGATCGGGATAGCGATGATGAATACGAATCAAGGGCGTTAAGGAGCGAACCACCACCCCCAGCTCCTCTGCGAGTTCTCGCGACAGGGCAAGTTCAGCGGTTTCGCCAGGCTCTACCTTGCCTCCGGGTAGCTCCCAGTACCCCCCCAGGTGAGTATCATCAGGCCGCTTTGCAATCAGTACCTCGCCGAGATGATTTTTCAATGCACCCACCACAATATGGATCTCTTTCACCGATCGCCTCAGCTTCTGTATTCGGCATTGATGCGCACATACTCATGAGACAGATCCGTTGTCCAGAGTTGCTCACTTGCTTCCCCTCGTCCCAATTGCACTCGAATCAATAACTCATCCTGATCCATCACCCTTTGACCATCCTCTTCCCGATAGCTTTCGGCACGCCCTCCATTGCTGACAATCCTGACATCATCGAGCCACATCTGGACACGACTGACATCAAGATCACTTATATTGGCACGACCCACTGCGGCTAACACCCGGCCCCAGTTAGGGTCGCTGGCGAAAAGTGCGGTTTTTACCAAGGGTGAATGAGCAATTGTATAGGCGACATCGAGGGCCTCTGCCTCCGTGGACGCTTGCTCGACGAGCAGAGAGACAAACTTGCTGGCACCTTCTCCATCGCGCACAATCGCTTGGGCAAGCTGCTGACATAATTCAACCAGTTTACTAAGCAGCGCTTCATAGAGTGCCCCCGAGCTAGCTTCCAGCAATGGATTACCTGCCGTTCCGGTTGCCATTAAAATGCAACTATCGTTGGTCGATGTATCGCCATCAATCGTGATGCGATTAAAAGAACGATCACAAGCGGTGGCCAGTAACTGTTGCAACACATTCGGCGCAACCGCCACATCCGTTGCAATGAATGCCAGCATGGTCGCCATATCAGGCTTGATCATGCCGGCACCTTTAGAGATGCCGGTTATATGAAAGCTCTGACCATCAACTTCAAAAGTGAGGCTTGCTCCCTTGGGCAGAGTATCGGTTGTCAAAATACCCTGCGCGGCATCTTTCCAACCATCTTCGTCCAATGCCGCTACAGCATCAGGTATGGATTGGATGATTTTCCCGCAAGGCAAGGGCTCGCCAATAACCCCTGTCGAAAAGGGCAAAACTCTATCGGAAGTAACTCCAACCTGATTCGCCAGAGCTTCACAACAGGCCATGGCGTCGGCGTAACCGGCATCTCCGGTACCCGCATTGGCGTTACCCGTATTGATTAACAGGTACTCTGGTTGACTCGACAGGTGTTGACGGGCAATTTGCACCGGCGCAGCACAGAATGCATTTCGGGTAAAAACCCCGGCTATCGACGAGCCCGCGTTCACCCTAACGACGACCAGATCTTTACGCTCAGGATATTTGATACCCGCACAGCAAGTACCCAGTTCAACCCCTTTAATGGGATGCATCCAGGGTAGCTCAGACAAACCGACCGCCATCACAGCCTCCTTAAATTTAACTGACAAAAAAGGCGGCCTATGCCGCCCTTTTCCGATTACTACACCTTGGTAGGCTGTTAATTGCCAGGCTACCACTCAGGCGTCATAACAACCTGCTAGGCAATTTTGCCGTGGCATTGCTTATATTTTTTACCCGAGCCGCAAGGGCAGGGTTCGTTACGTCCAACCTTGCGCCCATCGCGCGTGTAAGGGGTTGCGCTCTCAGGAGAGGCTTCTTGCTCTTGCCCTTGTGACATCGCATTGGCCTGATCATGCTGAAACTGCAGACGCCGAGCAGCTTCTTCCCTTCGCTGGCGCTCAAGCTCTTCAGTGTTATCGTCCTGGCGAACCTGAACATGGCTCAAAATGCGCACGGTTTCATGCTTGATACTGTCCAGAAACTCCTTGAACAGTTCGAAAGACTCACGTTTGTACTCTTGCTTGGGGTTCTTCTGTGCGTAACCCCGCAGATGGATTCCCTGGCGCAGGTGATCCATAGTCGCCAGATGCTCCTTCCATTTGTCATCCAGAACACGAAGCAGCATCTGCTTCTCGAACATGCGGATAGATTCCGCTCCAGCCAAGGCCTCTTTATCACGATAGCTGGCAATAACTTGATCAAGAATTTTTTGTCGCAGGGTTTCTTCATGAAGATGATCATCTTCATCTAACCACTTCTGAAGTGGCATACGCTCATTAAACTCAGCGGCCAGCTGCTCTTCGAGCCCCTCGATATCCCACATTTCCTCAAGCGACTGAGGTGGAATATGCTGACTAATCAGCTCATTAACAACCGATTCACGAATGGCATCAACCGTTTCAGAGACATCATCAGCGGTCATTAGCTCATTACGCTGCTTATAGACTTCTCTACGCTGATCATTGGCTACATCGTCGTACTCGAGCAGCTGCTTACGAATATCGAAGTTACGGCCTTCTACCTTGCGCTGGGCTTTTTCAATCGCATTGCTCACCATACGGTGTTCAATGGCTTCACCTTTTTCCATGCCCAAAGCTTTCATAAAGTTTTTCACACGGTCGGAGGCAAAGATTCGCATGAGGTTGTCTTCCAGCGACAGGTAAAAGCGGCTGGAGCCCGGGTCGCCTTGTCGGCCTGAGCGGCCCCTGAGCTGATTATCAATACGGCGAGACTCATGGCGCTCGGTACCAATGATGTGCAAACCACCAGAGTCCAGCACCTGCTGATGAGACTCTTGCCACTCTGCCTTGATTTTGTCAATTTGCTGTTCGCTCGGGTTATCCAGCTTGGCAATTTCTGCTTCCCAGTTGCCACCCAGCATTATGTCGGTACCACGACCAGCCATATTGGTCGCAATGGTCACTGAACCTGGCTTGCCCGCCTGAGCAATGATTTCGGCTTCCTGCTCGTGAAACTTGGCGTTCAACACCTTATGGGGAATCTTGGCTTTGCTCAAAGCGCCTGAGATCAACTCTGAGGACTCGATCGAGGCTGTACCCACAAGTATCGGACGTTTTTCATTGACGGTATGTTTAATGTCTTCGATGACCGCGTCATATTTTTCGGCAATTGAGAGATACACGAGATCATTATAATCGGCCCGAAGCATCGGCTTATTGGTCGGGATAACCACTACATCCAAGCCATAAATCTGCCGAAATTCGAAGGCTTCGGTATCGGCAGTACCGGTCATTCCTGACAGTGTATTGTAGAGACGGAAATAGTTCTGGAAGGTTGTTGAGGCCATGGTCTGGCTTTCAGCTTGTATCTGCAACCCTTCCTTGGCTTCCAATGCCTGATGCAACCCTTCCGAAAGCCGACGACCGGGCATGGTCCGTCCGGTATGCTCATCGACCAGCATAATCTGGTTGTTTTGAACGATGTATTCAACATCTTTGTGGAACACAACGTGAGCTTTAAGCGCCGCATTTACGTGGTGCAACAGGGTCAGATTGCTGGAGGAATACAGGCTTTCACCCTCTTCCAACAGGCCGGCTTCAGCCAGCATATCCTCTACATGCTGGTGACCCAGCTCGGTTAACTCTACCTGACGAGTTTTTTCATCAACCGTGTAGTCGCCCTCCAGCTCTTCCTGGCGGGTCAGCTTGGGCACCAGGGTATTGATTCGCTTGTAAAGCTCGGAGCTATCCTCCGCGGCACCCGAAATGATCAATGGCGTACGAGCCTCATCGATCAGAATGGAGTCGACCTCATCGACAACAGCAAAATTCAGCCCGCGCTGAGCCCGGTCTTCGGGACTAAAGGCCATATTGTCACGCAGGTAGTCGAAACCGAATTCATTATTGGTACCGTAGGATATATCGGCTTCGTACGAGGCTTTTTTCTCAAAGGGATCCTGACCAGGAACTACGACACCAACAGTAAGTCCCAGAAATTCATACAAAGGACGCATCCAGTTAGCATCACGGCGCGCCAGATAGTCGTTGACCGTCACGACATGGACGCCCTTACCACTCAATGCATTCAAATATACCGGTAGGGTCGCTACCAGAGTCTTACCTTCACCGGTGCGCATTTCCGCGATGCACCCTTCGTGAAGAGTGATACCACCAATCATCTGGACATCGAAGTGGCGCATCCCCATCACACGCTTGCTTGCTTCACGCACTACGGCAAAGGCTTCTGGAAGCAAACTATCCAGCGCGGCACCGTCCTGAATGCGCTGCTTGAATTGATCGGTCTTTGACGCTAATTCTTCGTCGCTAAGCTGCTCGAGAGACTCTTCAAACCCATTGATCGCTTTAACGATCTTGCCCATGCGCTTTAACTGTCGGTCGTTACGGCTTCCAAAAACTTTCTTGAGTAATGGAGAAAACATAAGTGCTGTGGTCTTCTAATTAGTGTCAGTCGTCGGCTTGCGAATCACAAACCAAAAGAAAGGGGCATTCTACCGCTAAAGGGTACCGTCAATAAACCATTGAGACGGGGAGGGCTTATATTATTTGAATTGATCTACAGGTGAAGGGCCTGGTAAGGGAAGTTAGGCCTGAGGTGCCGAGCCTAGCGGCTGGCACGGTAGATATATTTGGCTGGATCGACCGCCTTTCCATTGCGGAACACCTCAAAGTGAACATGAGGCCCCGTCGAACGACCACTACTGCCCATCAAAGCAATCGGCTGACCCTTTTTGATCAAATCACCGACCTTGACCAGGCTTTCCTGGTTATGGCCGTATCGCGTTACATAGCCACTGCCGTGATTCACTTCCACTAGCAAACCATAGCCCGAACGCTTACCGGACCAGGTAACCACACCCGAAGCGACTGTGATCACATCGGAACCGGCCTTTCCAGCAAAATCAACGCCACGGTGCCAGGCCAAACGCCCATTGATAGGATCCGTTCGACGCCCAAAGCGCGAGGACATCCAGCCCTTTTTAACAGGCCGGCCAGCAATAAACACATCGTCTTGCAAGCGGCGATTACCCATCAGGGTTTCTAGCACTTCCAGCTGCGCTTCGCGAGATTCAATACGCGCAGTAAGCTCATCGATCACATCAACGAAGCGAGGCTGCTGATAAGCATCACCCAATTCCGTGGATTCAGGACCACCCAATGCAGGAGGCGCACTAAAATCAAACTCTCCCTTATCAAGCTTCGCCATGGTCGTCATTCGCTCACCCAGGGCATCCAGTCGTAGCAATCGACTCTGTAATTGCGCAACCCGGAGCGATAGGGCATCCACCTGCCCCATGGAATTTGCTCTGATTAGCTCTAATTCTTCACGCTGATCCTGTAATTGAGCTCTCCAGGTAGCCATGGTATCTCGAGTAAATAAACCATCGGCATCAGCGGTAAGGTACTGATAGGTACCAAATCCAGACAGGGACCCAACAACCAGCAAGGCAAAAAACAAGCTTGCAAACAGTCCTTTACCGCTTAACTTAAGCGAACGCGACTGGGTGCTATTGTTTCTAACGATAATAATATTCATACGCTGCCTAACTGCCTCATCAATTCACCCTACAACTTAAAGGGTAATTCTCTTGCTCGCACTGTATAACATAAGGCGTCTTCAGAAGGCCATGACCAAAATTAAAGCCTAGACCCCCTTGTGAACAAAGTCACAAGAAAGCACTTCAGTCCCACAATATCAAGCAACTAGCCAGACACTCTATCATTTTACAGCGCCAAATGACCAGCCTAGGGCCTGCCATCACCCTTGGCAAAAACAAAACGAGGGCCTAATGGCCCTCGAAAAAAGCAACAAACTAACAACTACACGGCAGCAGCAGGCTTCATATAAGAGATCGGCGCGGTTTCAGCGTCTTCAAATGTAACTATTTCCCAGGCATCTTCGTTAGCCAGCAACTCCCGAATCAGCTTGTTGTTCAGGGCATGACCGGATTTATACCCCTTAAACTCACCAACCAGACTCTTACCGAGCAAATAAAGATCTCCAATGGCATCCAGCATTTTGTGTTTGACGAACTCGTCTTCGTACCGCAGACCATCTTCATTGAGGATGCGGAACTCATCAACTACGATGGCATTATCCACACTGCCACCTAACGCAAGATTTTTGGAACGTAGATACTCAATATCACGCATGAAACCAAAGGTACGGGCCCTGCTGACCTCTTTTACAAAGGAGGTACTGGAAAAATCAACGCAGGCCTCCTGGGTTCGCCCCTTAAAAACCGGGTGATCAAAATCGATACCGAAGGAGACTTTAAAGCCATCAAAGGGGAGAAAGGCGGCTCGCTTGTCATCTTCTTCAACAACGACTTCACGCTTGATGCGCACAAATTCTTTAGGCGCATCCTGCTCTTCAATACCCGCAGATTGCAGCAAAAATACGAATGGGCCTGCACTACCATCCATAATGGGTACTTCATGAGCACTGACTTCTATATAGGCATTATCAATACCCAAACCTGCCATAGCAGACAATAAATGCTCGACCGTATCGACCCTAACACCATCCGCATTCATCAAAGTGGTGCAAAGCAGTGTTTCGCCAACATTCCCAGCCCTAGCAGGAATTTCAACGACAGGATCGAGGTCAGTACGACAAAAAACGATACCCGTACCCACCGGTGCTGGTTTGAGCGTGAGGTATACCTTCTCACCCGAATGCAACCCCACACCGGTAGCCCGAATAATATTCTTTAATGTCCTTTGTCTAATCATATAAGTACGCCGTAAATTGATCAGTTTTTAACCAAGCCTATATGGCAAGCCGGCCATTGTACCAAAGTCGTAGAGAATCTACCAACCTGACAAATCAGGCCGACTAATCGGCCTGCCTGCGAAGGAACGCAGGGATGTCGAGGTAGTCCATATTCTCAGACTGAATCTGGTCCGCTTTAACAGCGTTGGCTCCATTTACCACAGCTTGATTGCGCATAACTGTTGGACGGTCGAGTTTCTGGTAATCAACCGATCCGTCTCTGCGAGTGTTATCGACCACTTTAACAGGACGCTCGGCCACTTCCCCCAAACCAGTAGCCACTACAGTAACTTTCAACTCATCTGACAACTCAGGATCAATAACAGTTCCCATGATCACCGTCGCATTTTCTGAGGCAAAGGCTTCAATAGTATTACCCACTTCAGAAAACTCACCCAAGCCCAGATCCAGACCCGCTGTTATATTAACCAGAATGCCTCGGGCACCTTCCAAATCGACATCTTCCAGAAGCGGGCTACGAATCGCCGCCTCGGCAGCTTCGACAGCACGATTCTCTCCAGATGCAGTTCCGGTTCCCATCATAGCCATGCCCATTTCGGACATCACAGTGCGAACATCGGCAAAGTCGACGTTAATCATACCTGGGCGAATAATCAGATCAGCTATGCCCTGTACCGCACCGAGCAAAACATCATTAGCCGCACCAAAAGCTGACAGCAAGCTGGCATCTTTACCCAGCACAGGGAGCAGCTTTTCGTTAGGAATGGTGATCAAGGAATCTACATTTTCAGCCAGTTCCTTAATACCTTGATCGGCAATTGTCATGCGCTTGCGCCCCTCAAATGGGAACGGGCGAGTAACAACAGCGACGGTCAAAATCCCCATCTCTTTAGCAACCTGAGCAACAACCGGTGCAGCGCCGGTACCGGTACCACCACCCATTCCAGCGGTAATAAATACCATATCAGCCCCATTCAGGACTTCAGAAATTCGCTCCCGATCTTCGAGCGCAGCTTCGCGACCAATTTCAGGATTAGCGCCTGCACCTAGCCCTTTTGTCACACCCGTTCCCAGTTGCAGAACGGTCTTTCCAGACAGGTCCTTTAATGCCTGTGCATCAGTATTCGCACAAACAAAATCAACGCCTTCAACATTTTGTGACAGCATATGGCCAACGGCATTACCGCCGCCTCCGCCAACACCAATTACTTTAATAACTGCATTCTGAGGTACGTTATCCACGAGTTCAAACATGAGCCTCTCCTTTCCCCTTTTATTGTTTAGTACTACTTTTCCGGTCTATTAAAAATTACCCTGGAACCACTGCTTAATACGGTTCACAAAGCTTTCCCCTGCTTCTCTTTGAGGAGCAACAAAACCTACTTCAGACTGGTGCTGAAAACCATTAAGTAACAGCCCCACTCCCGTTGAATAAATCGGATTACGAACAACATCCGACAAACCCATCACATCTTGCGGTACAGCCAGTCGAACCTGCTTATGGAAAATTTCCTCAGCAAGCTCTACCACCCCTTCCATTTTTGCCGTGCCACCGGTCATTACAATTCCGGCTGGTATCAAATCTTCGAAACCACTGCGGCGTAACTCCGCTTGGACCAAAGTGAACAACTCGTCATAACGAGGTTCTACGACTTCCGCCAGGGCCTGGCGTGTTAAATTGCGCGGCGGTCGCTCCCCCACTCCGGGTACCTGAATGGTCTCCTCGGCGCCGGCTAACTGAGTCAATGCACAGGCATAGCGAATTTTCAATTCCTCGGCATGCTTGGTCGGCGTGCGCAGAGCCATCGCGATATCATTCGTCACCTGGTCTCCGGCAATGGGAATGACCGCCGTATGACGAATGGAACCTTCGGTAAAGATCGCAATATCGGTAGTCCCACCACCGAGGTCCACCATGCAAACTCCGAGTTCTTTTTCATCGTCGGTCAGCACCGCACTACTGGAAGCCAACTGCTCAAGGATCACGTCCTCCACTTCGAGCCCACAACGACGGACACATTTTTCAATATTTTGCGCAGCATTGACTGCACAGGTCACCAAATGCACCTTTGCTTCCAGACGAACACCGGACATACCAAGCGGCTCTTTAACACCCTCCTGCTCATCGATCACATACTCCTGAGGCAGTACATGAAGAATTTTCTGGTCCGCTGGAATCGCCACAGCTTTGGCGGCATCAATAACCCGCTCAATGTCAGCCTGGGTGACTTCACGATCACGAATAGCAACAATGCCGTGCGAGTTCAAACTACGAATGTGGTTACCAGCAATGCCCGCATACACTGAATGAATCTGACATCCTGCCATCAGCTCAGCTTCTTCCACGGCTCGCTGGATCGACTGGACCGTGGATTCGATATTGACGACCACGCCTTTTTTCATGCCGCGAGAGGGATGTGAACCAATACCGACCACTTCTACCCGGCCTTCTTCGCTCATTTCACCAACAATCGCAACGACCTTAGACGTTCCGATATCCAACCCTACGACCATTTTCCCACCGGCATTAGCCTTCATAATTTTGCTCTTCCCACAGTTTCAGATATCAACGGTTGTTGGCTGCCCAGGTCGTTCCATGCAACTGCAACACCATTGAGATAACGCACATCCACTTGCTTGATGGAGCGGTTATTTTCTTTTAATGCGGCATCGTATACCGCTACAAATCGTTGAATTTTATCGACCACTCGATTACGACCAATCATTATTGAGAAGTGCTCAGTAACCAGCTGCCAACTTCCCCTTTCACTTAACGCCAATTGCCGTACCGATAAATCCAGCGGGCGTATCATATTACTGAGGATTTGATACTGTTCCATCACTTCCTGTTCACTTCCATTAGGACCAATCAAATGAGGTAACGAAGTAAAACCTTCAGTATCCCCAACGACAAAACTATGACCTCGGCTGTTTAACAGCGCGTCGCCTCTCCAACGCGCTACCGGCACTTGCTCAACGACAGTTACATCGAGAATACCGGGCCACTGACGACGTATGCTCGCACTTTGTACCCAGGGCAAGCTTAACAATTCCGCTTGAACGTCATCCAGGTCAACCGTAAAAAAACGCTCCTGAAGATAAGGCTTCATTGCTAGCTGAACTTGCTCTGTGGGCATATGAACAAAACGTCCATTTACAGCTACCCGCTCTATTGGCTGATTAATGACATCACCAATAACCGGCGCCATAAACCAGGCAACCCCTCCTACCATACTGGCGATCAAACCAGCCAGTGAGACTATTTTTAGAAATCGCGCAACCTTTTGCAGCCAACGTTTACTGTTGGTCTGCTGGCGACGGCTGGCTCCTCGGGTTGTAGCACCCGATGGAGTTCGCTTTTTCGCCTTGTTGTTACGGATTTCCTTCATATTCCATAATCTCTATAAGGTTGTTGCCAATATGGCGACAACCAATTTACCAAAACTTAAACCTGCAGCCTTTGCCGCCATCGGTACCAAACTGTGGTCTGTCATACCTGGGGCGGTATTTATTTCTAACAAATAGAAATCACCTTTTTTGTCTTGCATAACATCAACTCGTCCCCAACCTTCACAACCCAACGCAAAAAAAGCCGAAAGAGACAGTTCGTTTAGCTCTGCAATTTTCTCATCACTGAGACCGCATGGGCATAGGTAACGTGTATCATCCGTTACGTATTTTGCGTCATAGTCATAAAATGTGTGGTCGGTCTCTAATTTTATTGGGGGCAAAGCAACCCCATCCAAAATAGCAACAGTATATTCATTTCCCGACACCCATTCTTCGGCCAATAAATCACGGTCATAGCGAGCGGCCTCGTTCACGGCACGAGTGAAATCGACCAGTTGATCAACTTTGGTCATCCCGATACTGGAACCTTCGTGGACCGGTTTCAGAATGCAGGGCAAATGAATTTTGAGGGCACCTTCATCGCACGTACGATTTACTAGCTGAGAGGCTGGAGTCGGCAAACCAAGCGCACTCCAGATTAGCTTGCTGCGGTACTTGTCCATAGCCAAAGCCGATGCCATAACATCGCTTCCGGTATAAGGAATTTTGGCCCAATCCAGCACACCCTGAAGCGTGCCATCTTCCCCTCCCCGTCCGTGTAAAGCGATAAAGGCTCGATCAAATCGACCACCCAGTTGCTCCAACACGTCTGCGCCACAATCTATCAGCTCAGCATCCACACCCTCACCTTGCAAGGCTGTAAATACGGCCTTACCACTATTGAGTGACACCTCGCGCTCAGCAGACTGTCCGCCATACAATACAGCCACCTTACCCAGCAAAGAAGGTTCAACAAGCTTAATATGGTTAAGTGTACTCACGGCTACTTACGCCTCATCCAACCAAGCCAATTGGCTTTTTGATAATTCCAGAGCTAACCCACCGATATCACCCGCCCCCTGAGTGATAAGCAGGTCATCATCTTCAAGGAGGGATTTTAAAACTTCCTCTACAGACGCTCCACGCTGAACAAAGATGGGGTCAATTTTTCCACGCTGCCGGATACTTCGGCATAAACTGCGACCATCGGACCCGGCTATGGGCTCTTCTCCTGCAGGGTAAATATCCATCAATAACAACACATCCACATCTGATAATACCTCAACAAAATCGTCGTAGAGGTCACGGGTTCGACTATATCGATGGGGTTGATAGACCATCACTAAACGTTTTTCAGGCCAGCCGTTGCGTATCGCTCTAATGGTTGCAGCGACTTCACTGGGGTGGTGACCATAATCATCCACTAGCATGATCTCTCCACGCTGGCGTTCAAAATTTCCCAACACCTGGAAACGCCTGCCGACGCCCGCAAAACCCTCAAGCCCCTTACCGATATCCTCTATTGAGATACCTTCATCCAACGCGATAGCGATAGTTGCGAGTGCATTCAATACATTGTGGTGGCCCGGCATGTGCAGACAAGCATCAAAGCTCTCCCGGGTGCTTTTTCGGGTCACCGTGAAACGGGTTAACAAACCATCCTGGCTGATATTGGTAGCACGAATGTCAGCCTCTTCATCAATACCGTAAGTAATAACTGGTCGCTTAACCTCGGAGAGAATTTCCCGCACAACAGGGTCATCAACACAGACCACCGCAAGCCCATAAAATGGCAGGTTATGTAAAAATTCAATAAAGGTGTGTTTTAGCTTGCCGAAATCACCATCGTAGGTCGACATATGATCAGCTTCAATATTGGTAACGACAGCAACCATCGGCTGTAAATGTAAAAAAGAAGCGTCACTTTCATCCGCTTCCGCGACCAGATAACGACTGCCGCCTAATTGCGCATTAGTACCAGCAGAATTCAGTCGCCCCCCAATAACAAAGGTCGGATCCAAACCACCCTGGGCCAACACGGAAGCAATCAGGCTAGTCGTTGTCGTTTTACCATGAGTTCCAGCAACCGCAATACCGTGACGATAACGCATCAGCTCGGCTAACATCGCCGCACGTGGAACTACGGGGATACGCTGAGCTTGAGCTGCGACAACCTCTGGATTTTCGTCAGCAACTGCACTGGAGGTTACGACGACATCCGCACCTTCAATATTTTTCTCATCATGACCAATTAAAATACTCATACCCAGCTCTGACAAACGTGCGGTCACGGCTGACTGACGAATATCGGAACCGGAAATTTCATACCCCTGATTTAATAATACTTCGGCAATGCCACACATACCCACGCCGCCAATACCAACAAAATGAATTTGGCGAATACGGCGCATCTCAGGCACCGCAAAAACGGGTACGGGTTTATTTAATGAATTAGGCATGCGCCACCTCCAAACACTGATTGGTAACTACTCGGGTGGCATCGGCCCGGGCCATTTTTTTGGCAGCTTTAGCCATCGTTTCCAGCTGACCACGGTTAGCGGTAAATGCGGTTAACAATTCAGCGATTCTCTCTTTGGTCATTTCATTTTGGGGCAGTAATACTGCGGCACCGACACCAGACAAATGCCGAGCGTTTGCGGTTTGATGATCGTCCACCGCAAACGGGAAAGGCACCAAAATAGATGGCAGGCCCGCACAGGCAAGCTCTGCTACCGTCAAAGCTCCGGCTCGGCAAATCACCAGATCCGCCCAGCTATATGCCTCGGACATATCTTCAATAAAGGCATCAACTCTGGCCTCGACACCCTGTTTTTTATAAAGAGCCAGGGTTGTTTCCTGATGGCGTTCACCTGTTTGATGCCATATCTTAATATTGTCATGTAACAGATTGAGCGCTGCCGGCATAACCTGATTGATAGCAAGCGCACCCAGACTGCCACCTACGATCAAAACCCGTAAATAAGTTTCGGCAGGCAAATGCTCTATGCTGACGATATTCTCTCGCACCGGATTTCCGGTGCAGAGACGGTTATTGTATTGCGGAAATGTGCCTTCAAAAGCTTCAAGAATGCGACTGGAGATTCGAGCAAGAAATTTATTGCTCATACCTGCAATGGCATTTTGCTCATGAATCAACACAGGGATACCTAGTAAACGAGCGGCCAATCCTGTTGGCGCAGTAACGTATCCTCCCATTCCCAACACACAGTCAGGTTTGAAACGACGTAATGAACGCAGCGCCTGCCAGGTAGCTCGAGCAACCATAAAAGGTGCCAACAACAAACGCAGACGCCCCTTGCCACGGACCCCCTGCATATTGATCGTATCAATTGGGATACCTTGCTTGGGTACCAAACGGGATTCCATGCTCTCTGGCGCACCCAGCCAGCGCACTTCGGCACCCGAATGCTTGAGCTCATTGGCCACTGCCAGCGCAGGAAAAATATGTCCACCTGTGCCACCGGCAACAATATGAATACGAGCGGGTCGACTAAGCATGTTGACGACCTCCCTGGCTTTCTCGCTGGCGCCGTTCGTAATCAATACGCAACAGTAAACCAATGGATACACAGCTGATCACCAGACTACTGCCGCCATAACTGAGCATGGGCAGCGTCAAACCCTTGGTAGGCAATAATCCCGTATTCACACCGATATTGATCAGTGTCTGCATGCCAAACAACAACCCAATACCATAGGCAGCGTAACCCCCAAAAAACTGTTGTTGCTTCTCTGCACGATAACCAATAACCAATGCGCGCACACACAGAGTCACCAGCAAGAGGATAATAATACCCGCACCAATCACACCCAGCTCTTCGGCCGCTACCGCAAAGACAAAATCGGTGTGCGCTTCCGGCAAATAAAAAATCTTTTGGATGCTATTGCCTAGCCCCGTACCAAACCATTCGCCGCGACCGAAAGCGATAAGCGATTGTGTCAGCTGATAGCCGCTATCAAACTGGTGCTCCCAAGGATCGATGTAGGTCACCAAACGTTGCAAGCGATAGGGCTGCGAAACAGCAAGCCCTGCAACGGCTGCACCGCAGGCAAGAATTAACATCAAGAATTGATACAGTTTTACACCCGCCAGGAACATCATACCCATAGCTGCGCTGAGCAAGACCACAACCGCACCAAAATCGGGTTCCAACAATAACAACAGAACCGCCAATGCTATTACCAGCATCGGTTTCATAAAGCCCCGCCAATGATTTCTTACTTCTTCACTGCGCCGAACCAGATAACCGGCCAGGTATAGAATCAAACAGAGTTTGGCAACTTCCGAGGCCTGTAGATTAACCACGCCGAGATTTATCCAACGCACGCTACCATTTATTTCACGACCAATAATTAATACCAAAGCCAGCAAACCGAAGGTGACCGCCAGTTGAACGACGCCGGTTCGCTCCCAAACATTAATCGGAACCATCAAGGTGCAGCAGAGAAAAATCAGTCCAATAGCCACATAAAGAAACTGTCTGGCCGCATAGAAGAAGGGATTACCCAAACGGCCATAGGCCACTTCCATTGATGCTGAAGTAATCATCACCGCGCCCAGCAATATCAGACTCAGGGTGATAAATACCAACAGATGATCAAAAGTAGCTTGGGGCTTGATCACCGGTATCTGCATGGTCGTCGCAAAACTAGCCATGGACGACCTCCTGTACCAGTTGAATAAACTGGTCTCCCCTATCCTCGAAATTCTCAAACATATCAAAACTGGCACAGGCCGGCGCCAACAAAACAGCATCTCCTGGTTCGGCCAGGGCTTTAGCCTGACTAACGGCTGACCGAAAGTTATCGCATTCGAGAAGCTCAAGCCCTGACAATGCAGCACTGATTCGAGGAGCATCACGCCCAATCAACAAAGAGGTTTTGACGTACTGAGCGACCACAGGACGCATACTGCTAAAATCAGCACCTTTGCCATCCCCTCCTGCGATCAGGATCACTTTGCCGCTGATTTGCTGGCCAACACCCTCAACGGCAGCCACGGTAGCGCCAACATTGGTTGCCTTACTGTCATTAATGTAAACCACTCCGGCAACTTCACTGACCCACTGGCTTCTATGCGGTAGACCGGTGAACTCTTTTAAAACATCCAATGCCGGTTCCAACGGTAAGCGTAGGCTTTCGATGATAGCCAAAGCCGCCAAAGCATTGGCTTGATTGTGACGACCAAGAATTTTCAGTTCATCAACCGGTAATAAATGTTGATGCCCCTTTGCCAACCACAAACGATCACCATCGCTCTCGACACCCAGCTGGCCAATATCAGCCGCCCCTAAGCCAAAACTGGTTACACGAACCGAATCGCCAACCAATGGATTGGTTAATACATCATCACGATTCACGACAACCGTATTGCAGCCTCGGAAAATTCTGTGCTTCGCTCGATGATAATCAGGCAGTCCCTGATAGCGGTCCATATGATCTTCGCAAACATTCAAAACCGTCGCGACTTCCGCACCAACCCTTTCGGTCGTCTCCAACTGAAAACTGGACAGTTCCAGAACAAAAATATCAACATCTTGCTGGAGAAGATCCAGCACTGGTGTACCGATATTGCCACCTACAGCAACTCTCAATCCACAAGCCTGTAGCATAAGGCCGACTAAAGAAGTCACCGTGCTTTTTGCATTAGATCCTGTAATAGCAACCAGGGGTTTATGGACAGCTCGACAGAACAGTTCAATATCACCGACAATCTCAACACCCTGTTCGGCTGCTCGAACCAATGCGGGTTCTTTCAGGGAGATACCAGGGCTAACGATCAGTTGCGTCGCCCGTTCAAATTGGGAGGCTTCAAATTCACCACAGACAACGCGAACGCGAGGGAATTCCTGAAGAAACACTTCTAGCAAAGGAGGATTTTTCCGACTGTCTACTACGGAAAAATCGAGTCCCATCCTTGATAAATAACGGGCACAGGATAACCCGGTCTTACCCAGACCGATGATTACCCTGTTAGTGTCCGTCGTTATCAACATGGTCGCATTCCTAGCGAAGCTTCAGCGTTGCCAGTCCAAACAAGACCAGCATTAAAGTAATAATCCAAAAGCGTACGATGACTCGCGGTTCTGGCCAGCCTTTCAATTCAAAATGGTGATGCAGGGGTGCCATACGAAAGATTCGTCGGCCCGTTAATTTGAACGATGCCACTTGCAGAATGACAGACACCGTCTCCATTACGAACACACCACCCATGATGAAAAAAACAATTTCCTGACGCACGATTACGGCAACAACCCCTAAAGCAGCTCCCAGCGCCAACGCACCAACATCCCCCATAAAAACCTGCGCGGGATAAGTATTGAACCAAAGAAACCCCAACCCAGCGCCAGCTAGAGCCGCGCAAAACACCACTAACTCACCGGCACCGGCGATATAGGGAATATGCAAATATTCGGCAAAACCAACGTTGCCGCTAGCGTAAGCAAAAATCCCCAGAGCACCGCCAACCATAACGGTTGGCATGATAGCCAGGCCATCCAACCCATCCGTCAGGTTCACCGCATTACTGGAACCGACAATCACGAAATAGGTCAAGACAATAAATAGCGGGCCCAGATCAATAGCAACCTCTTTAAAGAATGGAACGATAAGATCCAGTTCGGCAGACCCTCCATTACCCTCGGCGCTGGCGTAAAGAATAATGGCTGCGGCCAAGCCCGCGACCGATTGCCAAAGGTACTTCCACCGTGCCGGTAAACCACGGGGATTTTTTTCTACAACCTTACGATAGTCATCCACCCAGCCAACAGCACCAAAGGCAAAGGTTACCAGCAGCACAATCCACACATAATGATTGCTAAGATTTGCCCACATCAGGGTGCTTAAACCCAACGCCACAAGAATCAATGCCCCACCCATGGTTGGCGTACCCGCCTTGCTGAGGTGCGTCTGTGGGCCATCATCACGAACTGCCTGACCGATTTGGTAGTGGCGCAAACGATGGATCATCAAGGGACCAAACCATAAAGAGATTGCCAGGGCCGTCAGCACACCCAGAATTGCGCGCAACGTTAAATATTGAAACGCATTAAATACACTAAAATATTGCGACAGGTATTCACTCAGCCAAACCAACATCAGCGAGCTCCCCCTAAATCTTTTTCACTCATTGCGGCTACTACCTCTTCCATCCGCGCACTACGAGATCCCTTGATAAGAAAAACCGTGTTCTTCGAAGCGGCTTTTATCAAATTATCAACCAGCTCTTGTTTATTCAGGGTTGAGAACGCATCAGCACCGAACGCCATCGCAGCTTCCGCACTCAACGGCCCTACCGTATAGAGTGCGTCAATCCCCCGCTGCCTGGCATATTCCCCCAAGTGCCGATGCGCCTCTATGGCTTCACTCCCCAGTTCAGCCATATCACCCATTACCAATACCTTGTTACCCGAATGCTTGCTTAACAAATCCACTGCCGCCTTGAAGGAGGCCGGGTTTGCGTTATAGCTATCATCAATTACTTTGCAATCGTTAACCCCTGAAACAACAACGCCACGACCCGAAACAGGCTGGGCAGATTCCAGGCCAGCCACCACCTGCGGCAGCGAAACTCCCAATGCAATACAACAGGCTGCCGCCGCAATTGCATTGGCAATGTTGTGCTCGCCAGGAAGTTGCAAATTTACTGGCAGCTTCTGCTCACGATAACAAAGCGTAAAACGGCTACTATCGCTACCTACTTCAACATCTGCCGCATGAACATCCGCCTCAAGACGATGCAACGAAAAACTCACCAGCCTCCTATTGGCAGCCACACCTTGCCAATAACCAAAGAAGGGATCATCGAGATTAAGAACCGCAACGCCTTCAGCAGATAGCCCGGAGAGGATTTCGCCTTTGGCCTGGGCAATTCCACGCAAGGATCCGAAGCCTTCTATATGAGCGGCTGAAGCATTATTTATTAGAGCAACATCGGGCTTTACCAAACCCACGGTATAACTGATTTCCCCGATCGCGCTGGCACCCAACTCTATAACGGCATTGTGGTGCGCACATTCAAGCTGGCATAGCGTCAGGGGTGCACCAAAGTCATTATTTAAATTTCCGCGAGTGGCATGCACCTTACCTTGCTGCGCAAGAATAGCCGCACTGAGTTCCTTTACACTGGTCTTACCGCTACTGCCTGTAATAGCAATAACAGCGCCTTCAAATTGTTGTCGCACCCACTGACCGATCAGACCAAGTGCTATACGCGTATCCTCGACCTGCAACTGAGGTAGCTCAGTATCCACAGCGCGGCTGACGATAGCGGCAACGGCCCCAGCTTTTCGGGCCTCGGCAAGAAACTCATGCCCATCAAAAGAAGGGCCCTCTATCGCTACAAACAAGGCGCCGGGTTGTAGTGTGCGGGTATCAATACTGACGCTGGAGAAAGAGCAATCTCCACCTGGCATTTTCCCCTTGAGAGGGGCCACTAACTGGCTTAATTTCGGCTGACCGATCATGCGGCGTCTCCCTGCCAGTGCTGTAAAGCCAGCTCTACCTGTTCCTGGTCACTAAATGGATGACGTACCGTATTCACTTCCTGATACCGCTCATGCCCTTTACCGGCAACTACGACAACATCATTTACTGAAGCCCTGGAAACGACGTCTCTGATCGCTTTCTTACGATCACTGATCACTTGCACGCGGGGCAAGTCTTCAACATTAATGCCACGCATCACATCGCTGATAATCGCATCGGGATCCTCACATCGAGGGTTGTCGCTAGTCACCATTACCATTTCAGCTCCGGCCAAGGCAGCTTGCAACATCAAGGGCCGCTTACCCACATCCCGATCACCACCACAACCAAACACACAGACAATTCGACCATGACAATGGTGCGACACCGCGGCTAACAAACTTATGAGTGCGTCTGGTGTATGAGCATAATCGATCACAACCAGCGGTTGCTTTTCACCACCAAACAATTGCATACGACCGTCTACGGCTACCAGAGTATTTGCCGCAGACAATACGGCAGGAAGCTCATACCCCTGCACGCAGAGGGCCGCGATAACGGCCAACACATTGGCTAAATTGAAATCGCCCAAAAGCGCACATTGCAGATCACCGTCTCCCCAGGGCGTTACAATGTGTGCCTGTATGCCACGTGACCCATACACGATTCGCTCTGGATAAACGTCGCCCGATCCCGACCGCAAGCTGTAGTCGATTACCGTCACATTCGAGTTCACTGAGCTTTTCATCAGAGGTGCGTATTCGTCATCTCTATTGATAACGGCATACTCCAATGTCGGTGCAGCAAACAAACGAGCCTTGGCCTCGGAGTACTGTTCCATATCGCCGTGATAATCAAGATGATCCCGCGTCAGATTGGTAAAAATGGCGGTGGTAAATCCAACGCCTTCTGTACGCCCCTGTTCAAGACCATGAGACGACGCTTCCATTGCCAGATTTTTGACCTCAACTGAAACGAGCTCTGCCATAAATTGCTGAGTAGTAACCAGATCAGGGGTCGTATTCAGCCCTTCTTCCATAGAGCCTACAAAACCAGAACCCAAGGTTCCCATAACGCCACAGGGCTCACCAAGGCAATCAAGTAGCTGGGCCAAATAATGTGAACAGGATGTTTTTCCATTGGTACCTGTAACGCCGAAAATGCGCAGCTTATCCGATGGCGACCGGTAGTAATCGGCAATAATACGGGCGACATGGTTCGACAACTCAGGCAACGCTACAACGCAAACGCCATTGCGAATTTCGCACGAGCTATCGCCATGGTCAGCTTCAACCACGACCGCCGAGGCACCCGCACTAATTGCGTCATCAATATAATGGCGACCATCGGCATCGACACCGGGTAACGCCAGAAACAGGTTTCCTGTCACCACCTTGCGACTATCAATCGCAACTCCCGTTATTACCACATTCTTCAGAGCTTCCAACAGTGTCGTTGAAGCATAGGGCTCTAGAAGCTGCGATAGTTGCATTGTTCGAGCTTCAGCCGTCATGACCTGTTCGCCCGTGGCTGTTGTTTTTTTGCAATTCTTTTCACATCGGCCGGAGTTTCTCCCAGTAAATGCAGAGTCCCTGCTACAACATTGGAAAAAACAGGTGCGGCAACAGCGCCACCGTAGTAGTCACCCGCCTTGGGATTATCAATCATTACCACAGCAACCACGCGAGGATCATTAGCCGGCGCAATACCCGCAAACGTCGAGTGATACTTGTTTTCTTCATAACCGTTACGGCTTACCTTGTGAACCGTTCCAGACTTACCTGCAACCTCATAACCCTCAACGGCTGCTTGTGTTCCGGTTCCACCTTTTTTAACGACAGCCTTCATCATTCCTCGCACATCTTTTGCAATGCGCTGGGAAATAACCTGCTCTTCAATTTCATCTCGATTACCGTCACGCAAAATCGTGATTGGCTTTTTAAGGCCGTCACGAGCAAGTACGCTGTATGCAGAAGCTAGCTGCAAAGCCGTCACTGAAATACCGTAGCCATAGGATAACGTTGCCGTTTCTGTAGCGCGCCAACGCCCTCGATTGGGCAAAATACCGCCACTTTCTCCGGGAAATCCACTTCCGGACGCTTGCCCCAGACCGACTTGATAGAAAGTCTCCCAGATCGTTTCTGCGCCGATATCCAGGGCGATTTTACTGGTCGCAACATTGCTCGATTTGGCCAGCATTTTGGTCATATCCACAACGCCATAATTTCTATGGTCTTTAACCAGCAGTTTGGAACTAACGCGAAAAACACCCGGCGAGGTATCAATACTGGAACCTTTGCTATAATGGCCTGTTCCCATTGCGGCGGCCAACGTCAACGGCTTAACAGTGGAACCCGGTTCAAACACATCGGTCATAGCACGGTTCCGTAGACTAGCCACGTTGATACGCTTGCGATTGTTCGGGTTATAGGAGGGCTGATTCACCATGGCTAACACTTCGCCAGAGTCGACATCAATCACAACCAGAGAACCACCGTCAGCTTTTTGCTTACTTACTGCCGCCTTGAGTTCACGATAAGCCAGATATTGCACACGCATATCAATACTCAGGATCAGATCCTTACCGGGGTTGGCACTGGCCACCAGTTCAGCACTTTTTACCAATCGGCCACGACGATCCTTCAACATCCGATATTTTCCTGGAGTGCCTTCCAACCATTCGTTATAGGCAAGCTCCATTCCTTCCTGGCCATTGTCATCCACATCGGTAAAACCGACCAGATGCGCTGCCACCTCGCCAGAAGGGTAATAGCGACGATACTCATCGATGGTGTACATACCATCGATGTTCAAATCCATTAGTCGTTGCCCTTTCTCTGGCGTCACATGGCGCTTCAAATATACAAACTCTTTGCTGCTATTTTTTTTGATGCGATCCTTGAGATATCGCACGGATAGATCAAGCTCCCGGGATAACTGCTTCCAGGGCATTTGCTTCTGCGCCAGTTCCTGAGGGTTTACCCAAACCGAAACCACTGGCGTACTAACGGCCAAAGCTCGACCATTGCGATCAAAAATCACCCCACGGGTAGCGGCAATGCGCGAGTAACGCACTGTTCTTTTATCGCCTTCATCCTGCAAGAACTGACGATCAACAACCTGCAGATCAACAATGCGCCAAAAGACCATACTGGTAGCAATAGCCACCAGTATCAGCACAAAAACAAACCGTGCCGGGTAGGGTCCATTACGCACATCCTTGTTCACTGCACCACCATAATCGTGTCCTTTGGGTGAGGTATATTCATATTCAATTGTTTACGGGCCAGATTCTCAATTCGGCTAGGCGTTGTCAGGGTGCTGTGCTGAAGCAGTAACTGCCCCCACTGCACCTGCGCCTGATGCTTAGAATTGCGCTCAGCCATCAACTCATTAAATGCCAAACGGTTAAGGTGTGCGGTGTAGGTCACCAACAACGCAGAAACGGCAACCATAACCAGCAATAACACCATTAGCAGGTGTTGCTTGCAGATCAATTCCTGCCACACGCTCTTCACCATATTTCCAGGCATCCCTAGCCAATCTTTTCTGCAACACGCATAACAGCACTGCGTGACCTTGGATTCCGTTGAACTTCGTCGGCACTGGCTTTGACAGCTTTACCGACAGACTTTAATCGTTTGTTTAACTGGTCATCTCTTACCGGCAATCCCGGTGGTAGCTCGTCGCCTTTAACATGCTTGCGAATAAAGCGTTTCACCATCCGGTCTTCGAGTGAATGAAAGCTGATCACCACCAGGCGGCCGCCAGGCTTTAACAATTCCAAAGCCTGATCCAGGCACACTTCCAGATCTTTAAGTTCGGAATTGATATAAATCCTGATGCCCTGAAAAGCGCGGGTTGCAGGGTTTTTACCCTTTTCCCAACGAGGATTAGCCTCACTGACAATTTTCGCCAACTGAGCGGTACGATTAATATCAGAAGCGCCTCGAGCCTCGACGATCGCTCGTGCTATGCGTTTAGCAAACCTCTCTTCGCCATAGGTTTTTAATACCCAGGCAATATCTTCCTCAGACGCTCGAGCAAGCCATTGCGCAGCGCTCTCTCCGCGCTCCGGATCCATGCGCATGTCAAGAGGACCATCATTCAGGAAACTGAAACCACGTTCAGGATCATCCAGTTGCGGAGAAGACACCCCCAAATCAAGCAGTACACCCGCAACCTGACCACCAACCAGCGATTCTATTTCAGCGAAGGATCCCTGCTGAATTTGAAACCGACCATCTTGCTCAGCCAATGTATTAGCTGTTGCAATGGCCCTTGGATCTTTATCAATTCCAACCAGTGAACCCGCATCGTCCAGTTTCGACAAAATCAAACGGGAATGACCGCCCCGCCCGAAAGTGCCATCCACATAACGACCGTCGGGGCTTGTCACCAGAGATGACACTGCCTCGTGCAGTAAAACCGTTTCGTGTTGATCGTGATGCGTCATATTAAAGAGACAGAGAACTTAGCTCTGCTGGAACCTCGTCTTCGCTATTACCCAGTTGCAAATCTTCATTCAGGCGTTCAGCCCAACGCTCTTCACTCCACAACTCAAACTTTTTGCCTTGGCCGACGAGGATGCAGCGTTTTTCCAGCGCAGCATGTTCCCGTAACAATGGTGGAACCAGAATTCGGCTACTGGAATCCATCTCCACATCGGTGGCATGGCCGATCAGCAACCGCTGTATGCGTCGTGTCAGAGGGTTAAAGCTGGGCAGCGCTTCAATTTTGGTTTGAATCTCTTCCCACTCCGCAAGCGGGTAGATCAACAAGCAGGGCTGGTCGGTATCAATGGTCGCTACCAGACACCCATCATCGTGCGCAAGCAGTCGCTCGCGATACCTGGTCGGTATCGCAAGACGCCCCTTGGCATCGAGATTGATGGCGTTAGCTCCCCTAAACCTCACTTCTCCCCCTTTTTCCCACTTAAACCCACTTTATGCCACTTTGAGACACTATAGGAATGCTAAGGGGGCCAGTCAACAGGGCAGATCGCAAAATTGGCTTTAAAATCAGGGTGATAAGTTGATTTATCTCATCCCACGAATGAACATCTTGATAATTTCAGATAGCTTTTTCAGAAAATACAAAACGATAAACCACCAAGTTAAAGTGATTTATTAAGAGTAAGAATATTTTGATCTATTAGAGGAGTTGTTACCTGCATCTCATTGAAGCGAGAGACGGTAAAAACGAGTCAGCCGGTAAGCCGGGTTCTGTCGTGGACAGTCATTCATCTAGGGTGCGCATCACTACACACCTCAAGCAACCTACCCGAATCCAGTGCGGGTACACACCTGTAGGATTCCTATTTGGTCTTGCTCCAGACGGGGTTTACCATGCCGTGATGTGTTACCACACACGCGGTGCGCTCTTACCGCACCCTTTCACCCTTACCGGCAGATCACTCTGCTTAGGCGGTCTACTCTCTGCTGCACTTTCCGTAGGCTTGCGCCCCCCAGGAGTTACCTGGCGTCTTACCCTATGGAGCCCGGACTTTCCTCCCCAACCCGGAGGTTGCGGCGACTGCCTAGCTGACTCCCGGCTAGATTAACCAGCTTTCATCTCGAGGGCAAGCTGGTACAGGGCCTTTTTCCGCTCACCGGTTATCTGGGCCGCCAGATTGCTGGCCTGCTTGACGGAAAGCTCTTGCAGCAATATCCCCAATATTCGTCGAGCCTCCGGATCCAGATCATCCCCTTCACTTTGCCCGGGTGCGCCACGCACCAGCACAACGAACTCTCCGCGTTGCTGATTACTATCAGCATTCATCCAGGCCAACACATCAGAGGCCGTACCACCGTAAACAGTTTCAAACGTTTTGCTCAACTCCCTGGCAACAACCAGCTCACGCTCGCCCCCTAGCACCTCCTGCACATCCTGCATACAATCGAGTATGCGGTGAGTTGACTCATAAAATATCCAGGTGGACTCACTACTGCCCAGCCGCTCAATACGCTGTCTGCGAGCATTTTTTTTTGCCGGAAGAAACCCCTCAAAGCGAAAACGATCCGATGGCAGCCCGGCCACCGACAGCGCAGCAATAATGGCGCTGGCACCCGGCACGGGCACCACCTTAACCCCCCGAGCTCGAGCCTCATGAACCAGATGGTATCCTGGGTCTGATATCAACGGCGTTCCTGCATCCGAGATCAAAGCGACCGATTCACCCGCCTCTATGCGGTCGAGTAAGCGACCACTTCGCTCCCGCTCATTATGATCATGGTAAGCGACCATAGGGGTTTTTATGCCCAGATGATCCATTAAACGAGCACTGTGGCGTGTATCTTCCGCAGCAATCAGATCGACGTCATTGAGCACCCGAACTGCCCGTGCCGATATATCCTCAAGATTACCGATCGGCGTTGCCACCACATAAAGCGCTGCACCGTTTTCCATCAAGTTTCGACTCCGTCCACATAAGATGCCCTAGTATATAGGAAATCGCTGTTTGCCTCGGTTAGAATGATGCCTCGTTCGGCAATTCCAGTAATCGGGGCATTGTCACACCATCTCTTTCAAGAAGACGTCAGCCATCATCCATGAGATTGTTTCCTCGCCTAGCATTCGTATCCGTTCTGAGCCTGTTAATCGCCGCTTGCGCAAGTGGCCCTGACTATCCTCGTGTGCCACCACTACCGGGCCAGGATCTGGACCAGATTCAGGCATTATTGGATCAGGCCGAAGAGGCGCCGCCAGCGCAAAGCGCTCAATTACGAATGGACGCCGCCAGCCTCATGATCAGCGAACAACGGCTCGATGAAGCGAGACAGATTGCGGCCGAACTAACCCCACACAAACTGGACAGAAACAACCGGGCCCGCTATGCGCTACTTCAGGCAAAACTCGCCTTGGGTCGCAACAACGTGCTGGCCTTTACCTGGCTTGAACACCCCAGCCTGCTCTCCATTGACAACACCGATTTACGAATCGAATCGCTGCAATTAAGAGCCCGTGCCTTGCATATGACTGGCAGTTCAATGGCAGCCATTGATGACCTGCTTATCGCTCTTGAACTTGCCAACGCCGACCTGAGAGCTAACGTCGAGGAGCAGCTGTGGAATACTCTGCTGGAAATGGATCTGGGCGAACTCGAGCAGGCACGCAACTATCACAACCTTAACTATCTGGACGGCTGGATTGAACTGACAGAAATCGTCAAGAAACCTGCCAGCCTGGCCAACCAATTACAAAGCATCGCAACCTGGTCTCAAAACTGGCCCACCCACAGCGGTATCCGGAAGCTGGCCGAACTGGAAACCATTATCCGCGACAGTGCCGCCAACCAACCCACCCATATAGCTCTGGTGTTACCGCAAAGCGGCAAGCTCGAGAAAGCAGGCAATGCCGTGCGAGATGGCTTTATGGCGGCCTACTACAATGCCGCCCAGGAGGGAGACCAACTCCCCCAGCTGCGTTTCTACGATAGCGGTCAAAGCACTGCCAACCAGCTGATCAATCAGGCCATCAGCGATGGTGTAGAGATGATTATCGGTCCATTGCGTAAAAACGCCGTCAACGAATTGGCTCAACAGCCTTTGTTGCCTTTGCCCGCCCTAACGCTTAATTACAGCAGTGATACTCAGACTACAACCGATGGTCTCTTTCAATTTGGCCTGGCAGCCGAAGATGAAGCACGACAAGCCGCACGCCGAGGTCGGCAGGAAGGCTTCGAGAGAGCCGTAATACTCACCCAAAAAACAGCACGGGGCACTCGAGTCGCTAACGCCTTTGCAAAGGAATGGGCAGCCCATGGCGGCACCGTTATCGATCAGCGCCAGTTCACCGGAGACAACGATTACCGACAGGTCGTTGGCTCATTACTTGCCATTGATGAAAGCCGCGGACGCGCTCGCCGCCTCGCCGCCCAAATACAAGAATCGCCCGAATTCGAACCCCGCAGACGTGAGGACATTGATGTGGTTTTTGTCTTCGCATCGCCGCAGCAGGGGCGTATTCTGAAGCCGACCCTGGCCTTCCAGTATGCCGGTAACCTTCCCGTACTCAGCACATCCAGTATCTATTCCGGAAAACCGAACAACTCCCGGGATAAAGACCTCGACGGCATCAAATTCACAGGCTACGACTGGCTGCTGAATAACAGCCATCCATTAATGCAACAGATCCGCAAGCGCTGGTCTCAAGCCGAAGGCAGCTACGCAGGCCTGTATGCATTGGGGGCCGACGCCTTCATGCTCTACTCCCGAGTACGACAGATGAACCGCATCGAAGGCATCGAGCTTGATGGAGCTACCGGCAACCTGCGCATGAATAAACAACAGCATATTGTTCGTGAACTCAGCTGGTATCAATTCCGCGACGGAGCGCCGCACGCACTAGAAAGCCTGCCTCCACTGAACCAACCAGCCAAGGAGGCAATCGATGGGATGGATCCTGAAACAGCGCTTCAACAAGGGCCAGCAAGCGGAGGCCGAGGCCCTGAGCTTTCTCCAGCACCAGGGTTTGCGCCTGTTAACTAAAAACTATGCCTGGCGGGGAGGTGAACTCGACCTCATTATGACGGAGCAGGATACGATTGTTTTTGTCGAGGTCCGACAACGTAGCAGTAGCCGGTACGGTACTGCTGAAGAAAGTCTGGACCAGCGTAAGTGCCACCGACTGATCAATTGCGCTCAGCACTATTTGCAACATCACAACATGACCAACAAAGCTTGCCGGTTTGACGTGCTGGCGGCTAACGGAAAAGCGGATTCACAAGGTTTTCACTTTGAATGGATCAAAAACGCCATTACCCTGTAATAACCGCCTCTGAGCGATAAAGGTTAATAATGAGTATTCAGGATCGTATAACCACTCACTTTTCCGACGGCATTGATGTCACTATTCAATGCGCCGAAACCCTGCCTCCACTCATCGCCGATGCCGGCGAGATGATGGTACAGGCATTACTCAACGAGGGGAAAATTATCAGCTGCGGCAACGGTGGTTCAGCCTCCCACGCCCAGCATTTCACCGCCCTTCTGCTTAATCGTTTTGACCGCGAGCGGCCCGCCCTCCCCGCCTTGGCCCTGACTGCCGACAGCACCATACTGTCCGCTATATCAAACGATTACAGTTATCACGATGTATTTTCCAAGCAGGTTCGTGCTCTTGCCCAAGCCAGCGACGTACTGCTTGTCATTAGCACCAGTGGGAACTCCGCTAGCGTCGTACAGTCAATACAAGCAGCCCACGACCGTCAGATTCCTGTCATTGCTTTAACCGGTCGCGACGGAGGTAACGTGGCATCGCTGCTTCACCCCGAGGATATCGAAATTCGAGTGCCCTCCTTCGACCCGGCGCGCATTCATGAAATACATATGATGGTTGTGCACTGCTTTTGTGATTTGATTGATGAATATCTATTTGGAGACATAATGCAATGAGGACAATTGGACTCCTGACGCTAGCCGCTCTAATAACCCTATCGGGTTGCGCTTCTACCATCAGTGCCATCAAGGATGAACCCATCACTCAGGAGCCAGGTAAACGCACCACCGGCCGATTTATTAGCGACGAAACCATAGAAACCGTAGCCTTGGTCAACATCGACAAAGCCGACCCGGGGTTCAAACAAGCACGGGTGTCTGTAATCAGCTTCGATGGTACGGTTTTGATTGTCGGACAGGTTCCCAATGAACGCCTCAAGGGTATCGCGGGAGAGACGGTTCGTAACGTCCGCGACGTCAAACAGATTTATAATGAACTGGAGATTGCCGGCCCCATCAGCTTTGTCGCCGCCAACAGTGATAACTGGCTCACAACCAAGGTCAAAACAAAAATGATGAACGACGAGTCCGTTCCTGCCAGCCGAATTAAAGTGGTTACCGAAAACGGGACGGTGTTTTTAATGGGTCGGGTGACCAACGCGGAAGCGAACAGCGCCGTAGAACTGGTACGGACAACTTACGGCGTTCAGCGTATCGTCAAGGTTTTTGATTACATTAACTAGTGGGTGTAACTACCTTGAAACGACTAACTATTTGACCACCTTCAAGCTAGGTCGCCCCGATGGTTTAGCCGGGCTCACCGACTTATCCTCATCACCGCCACCAATGGGTTCCGGCTCAGGATCATCTTCGACCTCAAACACCATTCCCTGACCGTTTTCTCGAGCATAGATTGCCATAACAGCCTGCACCGGTATAAAAATATGCATCGGCCGCCCACCAAAACGGCCGTTGAACTCAACCTCCTGGTTGGTCATCAACAGCTCGCGCACCGCCGAAGGGGAGATGTTGAGTACAATCTGGCCGTCATTGACAAACTCTTGCGGCACCGTCACCCCCTCAGCCATCGCATTGACCAATAAATAGGGCGTGCACTCGTTGTCCACTATCCACTCATAGAGCGCCCTGACCATATAAGGGCGACTCGGACTCATCGACATATCTTGCTCCAAGGCTTCGGAAAATCCGTTTCTACCAGTATCCAACAAAGAAAAAGGGGAGTTCAACTCCCCTTTATTCTAACTTAACTCAACAACCGAAATCAGAGCCGCATCTCACGCTCAACTTCTGACAGGCTTTCTTTGAAGGATTCGCGATCAAACAAGCGCTCTGCGTAATCCTGCAGGGCCTTGGCCTGCTTGGGCAACTCGATACCGAGATCAGCCAGACGCCAGAGGATAGGAGCGACGCAACAATCTACCAGAGTAAACTCGTCACTCATAAAGAAAGGCTTCTCTTCAAACAGAGGCGCAATCCCAACCAGGCTATCACGCAGCTCTTTACGAGCTTTTGTCAGTGCCGCTTCACGAGACTTCGGATCCAGAATCGTTGCAACCAATTCGCTCCAGTCCTTATCGATACGGTGGATCAACAGGCGACTCTGAGCTCTTGCCACCGGATACACTGGCAGCAAAGGAGGATGGGGAAAACGCTCATCGAGGTACTCCATCATCACATTCGGTTCGTATAGCACAAGGTCACGATCTACCAGCGTGGGTAGCGAATTGTAGGGATTAAGGTCGGCGACCTCTTCAGGCATATTTTCGGGTTCGATATCCTGAACATCGACAGCGACCCCTTTTTCTGCGAGAACAATACGTACACGATGGCTCAGGTGACCGGCAGCATCGGAATAAAAGATCATTGAAGAACGCTTGGCGACTACGCCCATTTCTACCCCCAAAAGGTGGAGTCAAAACACAAAAGTGCGCGTAGCTGAAAACTCAGCTACGCGCCCGTCAACGACACAATACTATCAGTGTACGTCTTTCCAGTACTCTTTCTTGAGCAGATACGCAGGAATCAGCAATACCAACAAGAACAACAGCACCCAGTAACCGATGCGCTCGCGCTCGAGCTGCATGGGCTCGGCAGAGTACACCAGGAAGTTAACCAGATTATAAACCGCCTGATCATACTCCGCAGGATTCATGCTACCCGTCTTGACCAGCTCGAAGCCACACAACTTCTCACCCGTCAGGGTATCACGCTCGCTCGCATCCTGACCGGCGCAGTTATCAACCTGCAGGCCCTGCAGCTCAGCAAGAACGTGAGGCATACCCACATCAGGGAAAACCTTGTTGTTGACACCCCAAGGACGCTTGGGATCAACATAGAAAGTCCGCAGATAGGTGTACAACCAGTCAGCGCCACGTACACGAGCCACCAGCGTAAGATCCGGCGGTGTAGCACCAAACCAGCGCTTGGATTCCTCAGCACGCATTGAGTTTTCCATCAAGGAACCAATTTTAGCCCCGTTGAAGATGATGTTTTCATTGAACAGGTCATGGGGAACACCCAGATCATCCGCTACACGCTCATAACGCTGAAACTTGGTGGCATGGCAACCCATGCAGTAGTTCATATAGGTCTTGAGACCATCCTGCAGAGACGCCTGGTCAGCCACATTAGGCTCAAAATGCTCCAGCGGATAGCCACTCCCACCTGCAGCAAAGGAAGCCACAGGCAGTACAGCAAACAGTAATGCAATCAATTGCTTTTTCATTAGCCTGTCACCCTCTCTGGTACGGGTTTAGTCTTTTCCATTCTGGTGTAGAAAGGCATCAACAAGAAGAATGCGAAGTACAACGCTGTAGCGATCTGTGAGTAAACAGTTCGCTCGGCTGTTGCAGGCACCATACCCAACCAACCCAACCACACAAAGGAGATAGCGAAAACCACGATAGCGATCTTGCTCAGCACCCCTTTATAACGAATAGACTTCACAGGACTGCGGTCCAGCCAAGGCAAGACAAACAACACAGCAATCGCAGCACCCATCGCTACCACACCCAACAGCTTGTCAGGGATAGCACGCAAGATGGCGTAGAACGGCGTGAAGTACCAAACGGGGGCAATGTGGGCCGGGGTCTTCAAGTTATCAGCCTGTTCAAAGTTAGCGTGCTCAATAAAGTAGCCGCCCATCTCAGGGAAGAAGAACACAATTGCACAGAAAACGAACAGGAACACCACCACACCGACGATATCTTTTACGGTGTAGTAAGGGTGGAAAGGAATACCGTCTTTCGGAATACCGTTCTCATCTTTGTTCTTCTTGATTTCAATGCCGTCCGGGTTATTTGAACCCACTTCATGCAGAGCAATAATATGCATCACGACCAGCGCCAGCAGGACAATCGGCAGCGCCACTACGTGCAAGGCGAAAAAGCGGTTCAGTGTAATACCGGAGATCAGGAAGTCACCACGGATCCACTGCTGCAGGTCAGGGCCAATAACCGGAATGGCACCAAACAGAGAAATAATAACCTGCGCACCCCAGTAGGACATCTGACCCCAAGGCAATAGATAACCCATAAAGGCCTCGGCCATCAGCGCCAGATAGATCGCCATACCGAAGATCCATACCAGCTCACGCGGTGCGCGATAAGAGCCGTAGATCAAGCCCCGGAACATATGCATATAGACCACCACGAAGAACATGGAGGCACCTGTAGAGTGCAGGTAACGCAAGATCCACCCGTACTCAACATCGCGCATGATGTATTCGACAGAAGCAAAAGCCTCTTCAGCGCTTGGTACGTAGCTCATGGTGAGCCAGATACCTGTCAGCAACTGATTGACCAGTACCAAAATGGCTAGCGAGCCAAAGAAGTACCAGAAATTAAAGTTTTTAGGAGCGTAATACTTACTAAGGTGCTCTTCCCACATTTTGGTCGCAGGAAAGCGCGCATCTACCCATGCCATAAAGTCTTTCATTACGCGTTCTCCTCGTCGACGCCGATAATAATGGTGTTGTCATCGAGATAGGAGTAGGGAGGGACCGTTAAGTTAGTCGGTGCAGGAACCCCCTGATAAACTCGGCCGGCCAAGTCAAACTTGGAACCGTGACAAGGACAATGATAACCACCCTGCCAATTCGCCTCAAAATCCATTGGCTTCACTTCGGAGTGCAATTTGGGAGAACACCCCAAATGAGTACAGAGTCCAACCAGAACCAGCAATTCGCTGTTGCGAGAACGATGTTCGTTCTTGGCATAATCAGGTTGCTCTGATTCGTTCGACTGGGGATCGCGTAAGTTACCATCTTGCTTGGGCAGATTATCCAGCATGACCTGCTCACGTCGCAGAACAAATACCGGCTTCCCCCGCCATGCAGCAACAACCTGCTGGCCCATCTCCAGCTTATCAATCTTGACCCTCACCGGCGCGCCAGCGGCTTTCGCTTTGGCACTGGGATTCCAGGAGGCAACAAAAGGGACTGCAGCACCAACCGCACCAACCGCACCAACCGCAGAGGTTGCTCCGATCAGCAGGCGGCGGCGACCCTTATCTACGCCGTCGTTACTCATTAATCTTATCTCCCCATAAGAGCATGTTTATTGCCTGCCCAGGCTCACGGGCAAACAGAGTGAATCCTTTAATAATTCTGTGGGATTCGCAAAATAAATCTTGCGAATGGTAAAGAAAACGGCGCCTTCAAGCAAGCGTACCCCCGGCTCGAGCTGATTCAAATCAACGCAGAGAGATCTCCACAAACACCTCTTCTTTAATGATTCCGCACTCCTTTGCAAAAAAAAAGCGCCCTTCGATAAAAAGGGCGCTTTGGATACCACTTTTGCGAGACTTTTGGTCTCGCAAGGGCAGGTAACCCTTAACGCTTGGAGAACTGAGGACGCTTACGTGCTTTACGCAGACCAACCTTCTTACGCTCAACCTCACGAGCATCACGAGTTACAAACCCGGCTTTACGCAGTGACGGACGAAGCTCTTCGTCGTACTGCATCAGGGCACGAGTAATACCGTGACGAATAGCACCAGCCTGACCAAAACCACCGCCGCCTGCGACAGTAACCTTGATATCAAACTTTTCGGTCAGTTCAACCAGCTCAAGTGGCTGACGAACGATCATGCGAGCAGTTTCGCGACCAAAGTACTCGTCCAGAGGGCGGCCATTTACAGAGATGGCGCCAGAGCCAGACTTGATAAACACACGAGCGGTCGAAGTTTTACGACGACCAGTTCCATAGTATTGAGTGGTAGACATAGCAACGCTTCCCGTTAGATATCCAGAGCCTGAGGTTGTTGAGCGGCATGAGGATGCTCAGCACCCGCATAGACCTTCAGCTTGGCGTGCATAGCACGACCCAGCGGACCTTTAGGCAACATGCCCTTTACGGCCTTCTCGATGATGCGCTCAGGGGCGCGCTCAACCAGCTCATTGAAGTTCATGCTACGCAAACCACCCGGATAACCGGTGTGACGGTAGTACATTTTGTCTTGTGCTTTATTACCGGTTACACGAATCTTCTCGGCATTAACCACAACAATGTAGTCGCCGGTATCGACGTGAGGAGTGTATTCGGCTTTATGCTTGCCGCGCAGGCGGCGTGCGATTTCGGTGGAAAGACGACCAAGCGTCTTGCCAGAGGCATCTACAACGAACCAGTCACGCTTAACTGTTTCTGGCTTTGCACTAAAAGTATTCATCGATTTAAACCTTGCCTAAATGACCAGCCGTGGGTGGCCAGCATCAATTGAAAGACTAACCCGAACCGACTCCCCTATAGGGCGTCCGGCGACGGATTCACTGTCTTAGGGCATATAGTGTAGGAAACGGGAGCGCTATTATACTCAGGCAAGCGCAGAAAAAAAGCCCCTATCTGCTTTTTTTTCCAAGGGTACCGTGCTCTTATAACCTCTTTCGTGACATCTAGTAAGAGGGGACTCCGAATGGAATACGGTTATCTCGGCGCTACAGACTTGAAAATCAGCCGCCTTTGCCTGGGCACCATGACCTGGGGCGAACAGAATAGCGCCGAGGAGGGTTGGCAGCAACTGGATATGGCCATTGAACACGGGATCAACTTTATCGATACCGCCGAACTCTACCCTGTGCCTCCCAAGGCCGAAACCTATACCCGCACCGAAACCATCCTGGGCGAATGGCTTAAACGATTTCCCAAGCGAGAAGATCTGGTGATCGCCAGCAAGGTTTCCGGGCCCGGCGAATGGGTGAGTTATATGAGACACACGGGTGCACGACTCGACAAAAAGAGCATTATCGAAGCCTGTAACGCCAGTCTCAAACGGCTGCAAACCGACTATATCGACCTTTATCAAGTTCACTGGCCTGAACGCAGTACCAATTTCTTTGGCCAACTTGGCTATGAGCATAAGCCTGAAGAGGACGGCTACAGTATTGAGGAAACCCTATCAGCACTTGACGAGCTGGTTTCTTCCGGCAAGGTTCGCCATATTGGTATCTCCAACGAAACTCCCTGGGGCGCCATGGAGTATCTCCGCCAGGCCGAGCGCCATGACTGGCCCAAAGCCGTCAGCATCCAAAACCCCTACAATCTCCTGAACCGTACCTTTGAAGTGGGTCTCGGAGAGTTTGCTCACCGAGAGAATCTGGGGTTGCTGGCCTACTCCCCGCTGGCTTTTGGCGTCCTGAGCGGAAAATACCTGCATGGCGCACGCCCAGCCAAAGGACGCATCACTTTGTTTTCCCGTTTCAGCCGCTACAATAATGAACAAGCCGTTTCGGCAACCGAGGCTTACGTATCTCTGGCCCAGGAAAAAGGCTTGGACCCTGCGCAAATGGCTCTGGCTTACGTAACCAGCCGCCCCTTCGTTGACAGCAATATCATTGGTGCCACCAACCTCGAGCAACTGCAATCAAACCTCAACAGCATCAACCTCAGGCTTGACGACGACACCCTCAAGGCCATCGAGCAATTGCACCGGCAACAACCCAACCCGGCTCCCTGACAATAACCAACAACGAAAGATTCCAGCTCACGGCAAGGTCTGATGGATGGAACCTTGCCGTCCATGGATAGGCCAACACTACACTTTATAAAATTAAGGGGACTCATGTGAGTTTTGCATTACCGCTGATTGCCGGAATAATCGCCCTGGCATCGATCCTACTGTCTCACCGAACCAGTAATCCCAATACATTTTTTCACGGGCAGTCTGAAGCAGGCTCTGCCCCCGGCCTCTGGACACTGGTTTTCTCCCAGGTCACCACCTGGATTTTCGCTCGCTCCCTGTTAAATGCTGCCATCCTCGGCTACTACTACGGGCTTTGGGGTACGCTCGCCTACGCCTGTTATTACCTTTCCTTTATTACCGGCGGCATCATCATTGACCAGCTGCGCTTTCGTCACGGGTTCAACAGCATCCAGGCATTCCTGGAAGATCGCTTCGGTATTTGGGGAAGCCGATGCTATAACCTGGTTATCGGCATTCGCCTGATCAGTGAAGTCTTTGCCAACCTGCTGGTGATTGGCATTCTGTTTGGAGCTGCTGGCTCGAATCTCTATGTAGCAGCCATCATCGGCTTTGCCGTGGTCACATTACTCTACTCCATGCTGGGAGGGCTTCATGCCAGCCTGCGCACGGACCTGTTCCAGATGCTGATTTTTCTGGCCACCCTGGCGCTGCTGCTGATTCTGGCCACCGGTAGCGGGGTCATGACCCTCGACAACCTGATGTTCAAAGAATTTGTTATCTCCGATCCGGGCCCTGTTTTAATGCTGGTCGCCCTGCTGCAGGTCTGGAGCTACCCGATGCACGATCCGGTGATGATGGACCGGGGCCTGCTCGCAGATCGAGAGACTACCCGAAAAAGCTTTCTGCATGCGGCCTGGATCAGCATTCTGTGCATGATCGCCTTTGGCTCTCTGGGTATTGTTGCCGGAGCCCAGGCCACCAGCGGAGAAGCCATGACGGCGGTGCTTCAACGATTGCTAGGTGATGTCCCCATGCTGCTGTTTAATGCTGCACTGGTAATCTCCGCCATGTCGACGCTGGACAGTACGCTTTCCAGCTCGTCCAAACTGGTTGTTATCGATATGAAACTGCTGCCCCGGCAAGTCATGAACGGTCGCGGAGTCATGCTGCTCTTTATGCTGCTGGGTGTGTTACTGGTATTTGTGGGCAACAAGGATCTGTTCAGTGCCGTTGCGGTGAGTGGAACCGCCTCCATGTACCTATTGCCGGTGATCTTTTTCTCACTGCTTGGCGGGCGCCGGGATATTCCCCTGTGGAGCTATCTGGGCAGTTTCGTAGTTGCGGTGGGCGGTGCGGCCCTCTACTTTACCGAGTCCTCGGGTCACAGTCAGCTGATGGGAGAAGCGCACAAATACACCAAGCTCCTCATTATTTGCGTGACTGTTCTGGTCGCTGGCTGCGTCCTGTTCGCCCTTGGCCTGATGACAGCAAACAAAGATCGGCTGACCAGTGAGAGTGCTCCCGCGTGAGCACTCACCCACTTCCGGGGCCAGGGCCACTACTGGTGTTTGGCGGCCCCTATAGCAATCTGGAGGCAACCAGGGCGATACGCCGCGCTGCCGAAGGCTTGTCCCTGCCGCCCGAAAACTGCATCTGCACCGGAGACCTGATTGCCTATTGCGCCCGCCCGAACGAAACTCTTGCGGAGATTCGTAGCTGGGGTTGCACCTCGATTATGGGAAACTGCGAAGAGTCTCTGGTTGAACAGGCCGCAGATTGTGGCTGCGGTTTCGAGGAGGGCTCGGCCTGCGCTGCTCTGTCGGTAGACTGGTATCGCTACGCCAGCGGGCGAGTATCACAGCAAGACCTCCGCTGGATGGCGCAACTTCCCGGACAACTCAATTTCCAATGGAACGGTTTCTCGGTTTCTGTCGTGCACGGCGCCCCTTCGCGCATCAATCGCTTCCTGTTTGCTTCCAGTGCTCTTGAGGACAAACAGCAGGAGCTGCAAACCACATCTGCCAACCTGTTAATTGCCGGTCATTGCGGCATCCCTTTCGGAGAAACTCTGGCGCCTGGCAACTATTGGCTAAACAGTGGTGCTATTGGCATGCCGGCCAACGATGGCACAGCTGACGGCTGGTATCTGCTACTGGAACCCCTGGCCGAACGCGTTCGAGCCAGCTGGCATCGACTACGCTACAACGCTGTCGCCGAGCAGCGCACAATGATCCAGCAAGGTCTGGACAACGACTACGCCACGGCCCTGACAACCGGGCTATGGCCTAGTATGGATGTGCTGCCCGAGGCCGAGCGCCAGCAGCGCGGCACACCTCTGCAACCAGAAGCCATAATGATGGAGGCCGGCCACTAACCCTTTTCACAGTAAATAATAAAAAGGAGCCTTCTTGGCTCCTTTTTATTATGGGCTTACAGATGACTGAAAGCTCTTGTGGTACGTTCAGTATCTATAAAGAACGAGCAATGATCTCTTTCATGATTTCGTTGGTTCCGGCATAGATCTTCTGCACCCGAGCATCGGCCCAGGCCCGTGCCACCGGATATTCCCACATATAGCCAAAACCACCGTGCAACTGCAGACACTCGTCGATCACACGACACTGAACCTCAGTCGCGTGAAGCTTGGCTTTCGCCGCAGTAGGCACATCCAGCTTACCTTCGACATGCAGCTCCAGACATTTGTCGACAAACACCTGAGCCACGGTCAGCTCGGTATCCATCTCAGCCAACTTGAAGCGAGTATTCTGGAAATGAGAAATACTCTTGCCAAAGGCCTGGCGCTCCTTCACATATTCACGGGTTTGCTCAAAAATCGACAGTGCGTTGGCAATCGCATTGACCGCTACTGACAGGCGCTCTTGCGGCAGCTCCTGCATAAGATAGATAAAGCCCATACCCTCACTACCTAACAGGTTCTCCTTGGGCACTCGAACATCCTGGAAAAACAGCTCAGAGGTATCCTGGGCTTTCATACCCACTTTTTCCAGATTATTACCCTTGGTAAAACCCGCCGTACCCGCTTCTACCAACAGCAAACTGGTGCCTTTGGCGCCTGCGCTCGGGTCGGTCTTTGCCACTACAACCACCAGCTCTGCCATCTGACCGTTGGTAATGAATGTTTTAGATCCATTCAGTACATATTCATCGCCGTCCAGTATGGCGGTCGTTTTAAGGCCCTGAAGATCCGAGCCGGCGCCCGGTTCCGTCATGGCAATGGCGCTGACCATTTCACCGCTGATCAATTTGGGCAGATACTTTTGCTTCAACGACTCGGATCCATAGTTCAAGACGTAGGGCACCGAAATATCGGAGTGCAGACCAAAGCCAATGCCGGACAGTCCCAGCTTGGCAATCTCTTCATCGACGATAGCGTTATAGCGAAAATCCACCCCGACACCGCCATATTCTTCAGGCATTGTAGGGCAAAGAAAACCCTGCTCACCTGCCTTACTCCAAAGCTCACGGGAAACCTGCCCGTCCTTTTCCCATTGTGCGTGATGAGGAACGGCTTCTTGTTCGAGAAACTTGCGAACAGAGTCGCGAAAGAGCTCCTGATCGGAGTCATAGACAGTTCTTGGGATCATGGTTCGCCTCGGAATTATTAGTGTTATAGCTAAACAATGCGCTGCAATTGTGCTGCAAACGCCGTGGACCCTAGCACTATAACGGGCGACCTTAAGGAAAGGGCTGGCCAATCCACTCAATCTGATTGGCCATATAGATAGACGTCAGACTCAGGCTTTGTGCTCGAGGGCGAGATATTCATGCGACTGCATCTCTTGCAGGCGGCTCTTGGTACGCTCAAACACGAACGCCAACTGGGTTCCGGTGTAAAGCTCTTCGACGGCCACTTCAGCCGAAATAATCAGTTTCACGCCACGATCATAAAACTCGTCAATCAAATTCACGAAACGTCTCGCCTGATCGTCCTGACCGCCATCCATCTGCGGCACATCACTGAGCAGGATGGCGTGAAAAATTCGCCCCAATTCTATGTAATCGTTTTGGCTACGAGGACCATCACAAAGCTCGTCAAAGGTGAACCAGCCAACATCATCACAGACTTGCACCGAGCAAATATCCCGCCCTTCAACTTGTAGCACCTCCCCCTGATGAACGTGCTGGGCATCAGGAGCCAGCTGTTCAAAACTGCGCTGCAGAGTTTCGTTCGCCGCCTCATCCAGTGGGAAATGGTAAATTTCCGCTTGCTCCAAAACCCGCAATCGATAATCGATGCCGCTATCGACATTAACGACCTGGGTATACTGATTGATCAGATCAATTGCCGGTAAAAACTTGGCGCGTTGCAAACCGTCTTTATACAACTGATCAGGCACAATATTAGAGGTTGCGACCAGAGTAACCCCAAGCTTGAAGAGCTCTTCGAACAACCCGGCTAAAATCATCGCATCGGTAATATCAGTCACGAAAAACTCATCGAAACAGATCACTCGAGCCTCACCCGCAAACCGCCGAGCCACGATAACCAGCGGGTTTTTCTCACCTTTAAGCGCCGTTAACTCATGATGCACCCGCTGCATAAAACGGTGAAAGTGAGTACGCATTTTCTGCTCGAACGGCAAACTGTCGTAAAAGGTATCAACCAGATACGTTTTACCTCGGCCCACTCCGCCCCAGAAATAGAGTCCCATCAAAGGCTCGGGATCGGCTTTCTTTAACAGGCCTTTTAGTAGCTGGCGTTTGGAAGGTTTGGAAGGGACAGCGACCAGATCATCGTACAATCGCTGTAGATGACGTACGGCCTGTTCTTGTGAAGCGTCATGGGAAAAACCCTCACGCTGAAGATCTTGCTGATAACGTTCCAAAGGCGTCATGACATTTCACCATTAACTCAGTAGCACCCGGGTCCGGGCTTCGGCTCTCGGCAGATCCATCTGCTCGGCTTTTCAGTGGGCGCACACTTTACCCGTCAGTCACTTTTTAGGCAAATAGCCCACCCCTCTGACTCGCATTATCTATATCTTGCTCCAGAACCGATTGAACTGTTTACGACCAATGGCTACTGCAGCGCTCAAGGTCTGCTCCTATACTCTGTTTTATATCGGTTGTCTTGATTGGGTCAGTAGCCAATCGAATGAGCGCACGCTGAACTCTCAAGGCAATTTATCGTCTGAATAATGGCTACAAATGTATAACACAGCTTTACTCCCAGCCCTCTGTACAGTTGGGATAAAAGCCTTTAAGTTAAGGCCGTCGGGCGACTTCGCCCCTCCCCTTATTCCCCAGCAACAGGAACCGTCACGGCTCAGCGGGACAGTTTGTAAAGAAATCGGTTAGATCGAGGCATTAGCGTGGAAGATACCAACAGTTTATGGGTTTTAGGAACAATCGCATTCGTAGGTGGCGTGCTCGCTGGCGCAGTACTCTACCATCTGTTTCGAACAGGTTCGTCGTCCAATACCCGTGTTGAAGAGCAACTCAGTACACTGGAAGTCCAGTTTAAAGATTATCAGGACAAGGTTTCTGATCATTTCAGTACCACCGCCCACCTGGTCAACAAAATGACCGAAAGCTACCGGGATGTCCATGAACACCTGGCTGCCAGCTCTGAACATCTGTGCACCGATGAGGTGACCCGCCACCGGCTAAGCGATTCCCTACTCACCAGTAGTACATTGGCTGCCAACACCGAAAGCGATGGATCCCCGACTCCGCCTCTGGATTATTCCGATAGCAAGGGTACCCTGTCGGAAGAGTTTGGCGTCAAGAAGCAGAACCTGAGCGACTCCCAGGAGATCAAAGAAGAAAAACCGGCCTGATCGCTTAGCGCTTACTTTTTTAGCGCTGGCTGTGCTCCTGGCTCAACGTCTCATCAGGGCGCCTGTTATTGGCGCCCTGTTTCGTTAGGCCTCAGCTAACGATAAGCTACCAGGCTGATTAAGACGGTCTGTGACCGCAAACCGTCCTCGATCATCGGCCACAATCCTCGCGACCATGCATTGGGGATCATGACTGAAGAACAACCAGCCATTACGCGCTTGCAGCCTTGACAGAAGTTCTGTTTTCTCGTCAATCAACAATTCGGCGGCGCGGTCGTAGCCCATGGTAATCGGCAAGTTAACCCAGGGGGTCGCCGGCACCAGATCCGCGCCATAAACCAAGGGGCCGGCGTCCGTCTCGATTTCAGCCAGCAACATACCAGGAGTATGACCATCGCTGCGAATAAATCGGTAATCGTTGCCCAGCAGGCTGGAATACTCGCCTTCGATCAGCTGAAGCCGAGCAGAGGCTTCAAGCAACTCGATCAGCGCAGGAATATAGGAAGCCCGATCACGCAGGTGAGGCGATTTAGCCCGCAGCCATTGGTCGAAACCCGTCAGGTATGTGGCATTGGGGAATAGCAACCGAGGCGGTTCACCTTCCTTCCAGGCCGCCAGCAAACCACCCGCATGATCAAAGTGCAGATGCGACAACACCACAATATCGATATCCGCATCGCTAAGACCCCGTTCCGACAAAGCTTCCAGCAGACAATGCTGAGTTTCAACAACACCGTAACGCTGGGCCAGCTTCGGTTCAAAAAAAGCGCCGATGCCGGTTTCCAACAGAATTCGGCGCACGCCTTGGCCGCTCTCCTCTTCCACCAACAAGGCATTACAGGCCAGCGGAATTCGGTTCAGCTCATCAACGTCAACCCAGCGTGACCACAGCGCTCGAGGGGCATTGCCAAACATTGCGCCACCGTCCAGGCGCTGGGAGTTCCCCCGCAGGGCCGTAAGGGTTCTTTGCATTCCCTCTACCACATCAAATCATCGGGGATCTGAAAGTCAGCGTAGGGATCATCGGGATCGGGCTCTTCCTGGTTATTATCAGACTGAGACAGGATCGTTTCTGGCAAACGTTGGGCGATCTTATCCGCCGCACCAACAGGGATCAGTACAAATCGGTCGGCTAACTCTACGATAGCAAGTCGTCCACCCGATAAGGCTTTCTGCTGCATGGCATCGACTCCAATCTTTTTGATCTTGCCGGCCACGACAAAGTTGTAATCAATCTCGCCGGCAGGCTGAATGGCGTTCCGCTCGATGATCTGCTTAACCTGGGCCACCAGCTCTTTCTCTTTGCGCTGCTCTTCCCGTTTCAGGTTTGCTTCACGATCACGGAGTTTCTTTTGCTCGCGGGCCTGTTGCGCCTGCAGACGGGCTTCATCGACGGCAACCTCCTCACCTACTTTCTCGCTCTTGCGATTATCTCGAGCCTTGCGCTTATCGGCTTTCTGCGCCTGCTGCACCTGTTTTTTATTCACCAGCCCTTGTTTCAACAATTGGTCACGCAGCGATCCACTCACAACAACCTCCCGAGTCAGGTTTGCCTTCAAAGGGCGACAGTGTACCCAATTCCTCGCAACCCTGTCAGCCAAACCGGTCAGCCAACTCAAGCAAGTAGGTTTGCGATTCAACCGGCCTCTGTCATAGACTCCCCGGTTTGATATTGATAGACGCTGGAAGGATACCTATGCTGGATTTGGCCAAAGGCGCTAATGCCTTTATTGCAGGCTTTGGGTTGTTAACCCGCCCCGGGTTACGCATCTTTGTTGTCGTGCCGCTGCTGATTAACGTCATACTGTTTTCGTTGCTAATCTACTTCGCTAGTGAGCAGTTTTCCGACTGGGTACAGATAGCCCTGAATTGGCTACCCGGATGGCTCTCATTTCTCGACTGGTTAATGTGGCCATTGTTTGCCCTGACGATCATCATCGTGCTGTTCTTCTCGTTTACCATCGTTGCTAACCTGATCGCCGCCCCCTTTAACGGACTGCTCTCGGAGGTGTGCGAACGCCAACTATTGAACGATCTTGGTGAAGCGGGACAAGACGTCCCCTTTAGCTGGAAAGAGTTGGGATTATTGGTGCCCAGAACCCTGGCCCGGGAGATCACCAAACTGCTCTATTTTGCGCCCCGCGCTCTGCTGCTGTTCATTATCAGCTGGATCCCCGTCATCAACCTGATAGCTCCTCTGCTCTGGGCGCTGTTCGGAGCCTGGACCATGGCCATCCAATACGTCGATTATCCTGCGGACAACAACAAGATGTCCTTTCGCGACATGTTGACCGCGCTGAAGCAACGTCGCTTTATGAGCCTGGGCTTTGGAGGGTGCGTCTCATTATTGATGCTGATCCCGATTGTCAATCTCTTGATTATGCCGGCGGCGGTTACCGGTGCTACCAAGCTCTGGGTGGATGAACGCCTGCAACGACAACAGAGTCAGACATTGGCTACACAAGCCCAAGCCTGATGACTGCCCGAAAACAATAACGGCGCCAAATGGCGCCGTTATTCTATAAACCTGATGTTCTGGTCATTGTATCGATCTAGACCAGCTCCATCAGCGCCTTGCGGCTGAAAGGAATAATATCCTGCTGACGACCTTCCCGTACCTTGCTGGCCCATTCACCATCCACCAGCAACGCACGACCAACAGCCACCAGGTCAAACTCCGCCTTATTCAAGCGATCCACCAGACCATCGACCCCAGAAGTATCCGCCACCTTATCGGTATCGACCATATACTCGAGGAAATCGCTGTCCAGACCCACACTACCAACGGTGATGGTGGGCTTACCGGTCAGCTTACGGGTCCAGCCCGCCAGATTCAGATCCGAACCATCAAACTCGGGCAACCAGAAACGGCGCGTACTGGCATGGAAGATATCAACCCCGGCTTCGGACAGCGCCACCAGAAATTGCTCCAGCAACTCAGGCGTTTCGCATAGGCGCGCGCTGTAATCCTGCTGTTTCCACTGGGAATAACGGAACTGGATCGGATAATCGGGCCCCACTGCTTCGCGAACGGCTTTGACCAGTTCGAGGGCAAAGCGGCTACGGTTTTCGAAGCTGCCACCGTACTGATCCTGACGCTGGTTTGAGCCTTCCCAGAAGAACTGGTCGATCAGATAACCATGGGCTCCGTGCAGTTCGATCCCATCGAAACCAATGCGCTTGGCATCGGCTGCGGCACGAGCGAAGGATGCGATTACTTCGTCGATATCGGCCTGGGTCATACCCTTAACGACCAGCTTGCCATCCTTCTCCTTGTCCATTGGGCCGTAACCCGGCACTTCGCCATCGGGTTCGGTACCCGGGCGCCTGACCGATCCGACATGCCACAACTGAGGGAAGATTTTGCCACCTTCAGCGTGTACCGCATCGACCACTTTTTTCCAACCGGCCAGCGCCTTCTCGCCATAGAAGTGGGGGACATTGGGATAGCCATTGGATGCGGGATGATCGATGACCGTACCTTCGGTGACGATCAAGCCAACCGAGTTGGCCGCACGACGGCGATAATACTCAACCACAGCATCGTGGGGCACACCGCCCGGTGAAAAGCTGCGAGTCATTGGCGCCATAACGACACGGCTATTAAGTGCCAGGGGACCAAGCGTAATCGGCTCAAACAAAATATCGGTACTGGTACTCATCAAACACTCCTTCGGGGGTAAACAGGGGCAGAGCAAGTTCGGCAGAATTGATCGCCAAGCCTACTCAACATTGGGGCTACCATAAGAGGAGCCCGGCCAGTATTCAATCGAGAGCGGCCACTATCAACCGCCTGAATAGGGCTCTATAGCAGACGATTGTCTGAAATGGACGGAGACTATCCCCAGTCGAGTATCACCTTGCCCGACTGGCCGCTGGCCATCACGTCGAATCCCTGCTGGAACTGATCGATCGGAAAATGGTGAGTAATGATGGGGGACAGATCCAGCCCGGACTGCAGCATCGACACCATTTTGTACCAGGTTTCAAACATTTCACGACCGTAGATACCCTTCATTACCAGGCCTTTGAAAATCACCTGATTCCAGTCAATCACCGTACCGCTGGCGGGGATGCCCAATAGGGCGACTTTGCCGCCATGATTGAGGTTTTCCAGCATCTGGTTAAAGGCCTGGCCATTGCCGGACATCTCCAGCCCAACATCAAAACCTTCCACCATACCCAACTCGGCCATCACCTCTTCCAGGGTTTCCTGAGCCACATTGACGGCTCGAGTCGCTCCCATTTGACGCGCCAGCTCGAGCCGATACTCGTTGACATCGGTGATCACCACATGACGCGCGCCTACGTGACGGGCAATGGCCGTCGCCATGATACCGATGGGGCCAGCGCCGGTGATCAATACGTCTTCCCCTACCATGTTAAATGAAAGCGCGGTGTGTGCGGCGTTGCCATAGGGATCAAAGATAGCAGCCAGGTCGTCGCTGATATCATCGGGGATCGGGAACACATTGACCGCGGGAATCACCAGATATTCGGCAAAGGCGCCGGCGCGATTGACCCCAACCCCCTGAGTGTTACGGCACAGGTGGCGGAAACCAGCACGGCAGTTACGACAATGGCCGCAGGTAATATGCCCCTCTCCAGAAACCCGCTGGCCCACTTTCAGACCGGCCACTTCAATGCCGATCTCAGCAATCTCACCGATAAACTCATGCCCCACCGTCATACCCACAGGAATGGTGTCCTGGGCCCATTGGTCCCAGTTATAGATATGCATATCGGTACCACAGATGGCGGTTTTACGAACCTTGATCAGGACATCGTTGTGCCCCACTTCCGGCATCGGTTTGTCGTCCATCCAGATGCCCGGTTCGGGGTTGAGTTTGGCCAGGGTTTTCATTGCAATCTCCTTATTGAATGACGCCCAGTTCGCGTCCGACACGGGCAAAGGCGGTCACCGCCTGATCGATCTGCTGGCGACTATGGGCCGCCGACATCTGAGTTCGAATGCGTGCCTGCCCTTTGGGCACAACCGGGAAGGAGAAGCCGATCACATAGACACCCTCCTCCAGCATGCGTTCGGCAAAACGCTTCGCCAGGGAAGCATCCCCCAGCATCACGGGAATAATCGGGTGCTCACCGGGTACCAGATCGAATCCCAGCGCTCCCATCTGCTCGCGGAAATAAGCGCTGTTATCACGCAGCCGCTGGCGCAATTCATCACCCTCGGCAAGCATGTCCAGCACCTTGACCGATGCCGAAGCGATCACCGGCGCCAGTGTATTGGAGAACAGATAAGGACGGGAACGATTGCGCAGCCATGCCACCACTTCCTTACTGGCCGCCGTGTAACCGCCCGAGGCACCGCCCAGCGCTTTGCCCAGGGTACCCGTGATGATATCCACCCGCCCCATAACGTCGCAGTACTCCGGTGTGCCGCGCCCTTGCTCACCGATAAAGCCCACGGCATGGGAATCATCGACCATTACCATGGCGTTGTAACGATCGGCCAGATCACAAATCCCTTTCAGGTCAGCGATGATGCCATCCATCGAGAACACACCATCGGTCGCAATCAGTTTGTAGCGAGCACCGGCTTTGTCCGCCGCCTGCAACTGCTGCTCCAGGTCGGTCAGGTTGTTGTTGGCGTAACGATAGCGCTGCGCTTTACAGAGTCTGACCCCATCGATGATGCTGGCGTGGTTAAGGGCATCACTGATCACTGCATCCTCAGGCCCCAATAAGGTTTCAAACAGGCCGCCATTGGCATCGAAGCAGGAGGAATAGAGGATACAATCCTCCATCCCTAAAAACTCGGCAATACGCGCCTCGAGTGTTTTGTGGACAGTTTGGGTACCGCAGATAAACCGCACGGAGGCCATGCCATAACCGTAGCGATCCAGAGCTTCGCGGCCGGCCTCGATCAGCTGGGGGTGATTGGCCAGCCCCAGGTAATTATTGGCGCAAAAGTTAAGCACATGCTCACCACCGCTATCACCACTCACGACCTCGATATCAGCCTGCTGTTGCGAGCGAATTACGCGCTCATCTTTGTACAATCCTTCCTGTGCGAGCGCGTCCAGCTGTTGCTGAAGGTGGTCGGTAAATGACGGGGTCATGCATCCTCCTTTCCCATAGTAGCCCTGGTAGGCTGTCATCGAACAGCCTTCGAGTATAGCACCGCAACCCTGGCGGCTACGCTGTGGAAACTACGTACAAGAAGGGGCAGGAAAAGCGTCTCGAAATTGCCAATTACCGACCTCGCAGCAACCGGCTAAAGCTCACGAAGTACTCCCAACGGCGCCTGGGTTACTACACGGCGAGTCCCCCACCAGCCAGCGCCCCCCACCAGCACGCCACCGATGATTGGCAACAACAGCCAATACAACGGATGCCATGAGAAAGGTATCGAAAACACCTCCCGGTACAAAAGATAGCTGATGGTTTCTGTGCCCATGGCGGCCACCACTCCCGCCAGCGCCCCCAGAAGTACAAACTCGCTGATATGACTGGCGCGGATCTGGCCACTACGCGCGCCGAGAGTGCGCATCAGGGCACCTTCTTGAAGTCGCTCGTCAAGACTCGCCTGCATGGCGGCAAAAAACACCGTAAAGCCGGCACAGAGCACAAACAACAGGACATATTCCACCGCAAGCGACACCTGGTTCACAATGCCCCGGATCTGGCTAATGACCACATTCAGGTCCAGCACCGTAACTGAGGGGAACTGGCGAATCAGGTCCCGGCCAATTTCCGGCGCCGCTTCCGGGCGATGGAAGCTGGTCATATAGGTCGAGGCAAACTGTTCCAGCACCCCGGAAGGAAACACCATGTAAAAATTGGGTCTGAATGACTCCCATTCCACGCTGCGGATATTGGCAACCCTGGCTTCTAGCGAGACACCCGTGATACTAAAGCCCAAACGATCTCCAATTTTGATACCCAAGCGCTGAGCCAGATCCGCCTCGATGGAGACCAGTGGTTGGTCTGGATCACCATCGGCAGGCCACCAGCTCCCACTGACCAGTTTGTTGGTCTCAGGCAGCTGATCGGACCAGGTTAAATTGAGCTCCCGATGCAGCGCATTGGAACCCCTTCCTTGCTGACCGACAGCCTGTAGGATCGGCTCTCCATTGAGCCGTGTCAGGCGCCCACGCACCATCGGGAACACCGCGCTGCGGGTCAATTGACGCGAATCGAGAAATTGCTCCAGCGCCGGCACATCAGTGCTGAGGATATTAACGGCGAATACATTAGGAGTTTGTTCCGGCAACTCACTTTGCCATCGGCCCACTAACTCGGTACGGATCAGGATCACCACCGCCATCGCCATCAGGGTCATACCAAAGGCGAGCACCTGGCTTACTGTGATCTGGGTATTGCGCAGCAAGTGATTAAGGCCAAAACGAAAAGCCACATTGAGGGTTCGCGAACGCAACCGATTCACGGTCAGCCGAAGCATCAATGTTAATATCACCCCCAGGGTAATCGCGCACACCAGCACCCCGGCCACGATAGCGAGCGTTAACTCCGCGCTACGGGTATAGCGCCACATCAACAACACCAGCGTCGCAATGGCCGAGCTGTAGATCAGCCAGGCCTGGGCGGGCATGGGAGTAAGATCCCTGCGCAGCACCCTCAGCGGCGGCACTGTTCGTAAACGCACCACGGGAGGCAGGGCAAAACCCGCCAGAGTGATGAGCCCCGTTGCCAACCCTAACCAGACAGGCTTGATACCGATACCTGGTAACTGGCCTGGCAACAAGGGACGCAGAAGCTGTATCAAGCCTTCTTGTAGGCCCCAGCCCAGCGCCAGACCTATCAGGCTGCCTATCAACCCCAACCATAACAGCTGCAACAGGCTGATCATCAGCAGGTCTCGCTGGCTGGCTCCCATACAGCGCAACATGGCGCTCATATCAAAGTGCCGCTCGCTATAACGCCGTGCGCCCATGGCAATGGCAACACCTGCCAGCAAAACAGCTACCAGGCTAGCCAGCCCCAGATAACGTTCCGCACGTTCCAGCGCCCGGCTAATCGCCGGCCGGCCTTGCTGAACGGTTATGATCTGCTCGTTACTGCTCAGACGTGGGCGTAACCAAGACAGATAGGCATCCAGCAGCAGTTTGTCACCGGCTAACAACATGCGATATTCCACTCGACTGCCGGGGCGCAGAACCGCTGCACGCTTGAGGTCAGCAATGTTCATCATGACCCGGGGAGCCAGGCTATAAAAGTCGCCGCCACGGTCCGATTCATAAACCAGAGACTGAGTCGCGCCAAACATCGCCGAACCCAATTCCAGTTGACCACCCGGCTCTACATCGAGCAAACCGAATAATCGGGGCTCCAACCAGACCTCACCGGGGGCAGGAATCCCCTGAGCCGGCTGCCCCCCCGCAAACAATGCCTCAGAAACCTGAAGTTTACCGCGCAATGGGTACCCTTCTGCCACGGCTTTAACCGAGGCCAGTTGCATGGATTCTCCGGCCAGAACCACACTGCGAAACTCAATCACCTGGGATACCCCCAACCCCTCATCACGCGCCTGTTGTAACCAGCGAGCGGGGATCGGTTGAGAACTGCCAATTACCAGATCCGCCCCCAACAGTTCGGTGGCTTGCTGGCCCATAGTGCGCTGAATACGATCCGTAAAAAAGCCAATCGCCGAGGTGGCAGCCACCGCAATAATCAACGCCACCGCCAACAGGCTCAGCTCACCAGCACGGGCATCGCGCAGCAATAAACGCCAACTCAAACGCCACCAACGCATCATTAGACAGGCTCCTGATCGGTCGACTGAAGCTGGCCTTGGGACAACGATAAGCGTCGGTCGCAGCGTTCCGCCAGATGCTCATCGTGGGTCACCAACACCAGCGTGGCCCCCTGCTCACGGTTGAGCTCAAACAGAAGCTCGATAATCCGCTCGCCGGTCGCACTGTCGAGATTCCCCGTAGGCTCATCGGCAAACAGAATATCAGGGCGCAAGGCAAAAGCTCGAGCAATAGCAACCCGTTGTTGTTCTCCCCCCGATAGTTGCTTGGGGTAATGGGTCAAACGCTCACCCAGCCCTACCCGCTCGAGTAACGCTCCTGCTTGCTCGAAGGCATCACTGCGTCCCGCCAACTCCAGAGGTAACATCACGTTTTCCAGAGCAGTCAGGCTCGCAAGTAACTGAAATGTCTGGAATACAAAACCCACATTCTCGGCCCTGACCTTGGCCCGTTGGTCCTCATCCATGGCACTGATCCGTTGGCCCGCCAGCTCTATCGTCCCGCTACTGGGATTGTCCAAACCCGCCATCAACCCCAACAAGGTGGACTTGCCGGAACCGGAAACCCCCACAATAGCCGCGCTCTCTCCACGCTTGATCTGAAGCGATATCGGCGACAAGATGGTGAGACTGCCTGCCGCGGTTGTGACCACCTTGGTCACATCCTGAATCACAATTGCAGGCTGTTGAGGAGATTCGGTGCGCTTATCCATAAGATTCCTGATGGGTTTATTCATTCTGTTGTTCGTGCTGACCCGGTCAGCCATGGCGTCCAGCGGTACCTTGCTCGTATTGGGCGATAGCCTGAGTGCCGCTTACGGTATTCCACCCGAGCAGGGTTGGGTCAGTTTACTGGAAAAGAAACTGCAACAACAAAACTTGCCCATTCAGATTGTCAACGCCAGCGTCAGCGGAGAGACCTCCGCCGGTGGCTTGCAACGCTTGCCTGCCGCCCTGGAGCGACACCAGCCACACTGGGTATTGATTGAACTGGGTGCCAACGATGGCCTTCGAGGCGGTGATATCAACGTCATGCGCGGCAATTTGAAGCGCATGATAGAACAGGTCCAGCACAGCGGAGCCACACCGGTGTTGTTTGAAATGCTCATGCCGCCCAATTATGGCGCCACCTATACTCGCCTGTTCCAGCAAAGCTATGCCAAACTGGCCGAGCAATACCAAATCCCGCTGGTGCCCTTTTTCCTGATCGATGTTGCCGATAAGCCCGAGTACCTGCAATCGGACCAGCTGCACCCGACCAGCGACGCCCAGCCCCTTATTCTCAACCGCGTCTGGCCGGTGCTGGAGCCTTTACTGGTCCCATAATCCGAGTGACTCTCTATACTTCCTCATTCGTGTCGCAGGTCAATAAAGCGCTATTCGACCGCAGACCTTTGGTAAAAAAAACGTATAATTCGCTCCAGCAATCGGTTGCCCGAAAAGCACAATAAGCAGCAACCTTTTGCTTGCGGAATACAAATGATGGATACGACCGATACCGGTGTAACAGCCCGACTAGAGGCAAAGGCCAACAAAAGAGCCTACACCCCGGTCTTCAAAACAGCGGACATTATGAATCAACACAATATCCTGGTATTGAACTGCGGCAGTTCTTCGTTGAAATTTGCCTTGATCGACCCGACCTCCGGGGAACAACCCATTGCAGGACTCGCCGAGCGGTTAGGCGAATCTCTGGCCTCAATAAGCTATAAATACCAGGGTAAAAAAGTGTCTCTGGCACTACCCGATGCCGACCATCAACAGGCCTGCGCTCGCATCGTTGAACTGCTTAGAGAACTCGACCTGGAGCAGGTCATTGGGGCCATCGGGCACCGGGTTGTGCATGGCGGTGAACGATTTAAAGAATCCACCCGGATCGACAGTCAGGTGATCGATGCCATCAGCGACTGCCAAAGCCTGGCGCCACTGCACAACCCCGCGAACCTGACGGGCATTCGAGTCGCCCAGCATCACTACCCCGATAAACCTCACGTCGCCGTATTCGATACCTCATTTCACCAAAGCATGCCCTCAGAAGCTTATTTGTATGCCATTCCCTACGAGCTTTACGAACAACATGGCGTGCGTCGATATGGTTTTCATGGCACCAGCTATCGCTATGTCAGCCAACAAGCCATCGAGCGACTTCAGCTGAACCCACAAGATAACGCGTTGCTCTGCGCGCACTTGGGTAACGGCAGCAGTGCAGCGGCTATTCGCAACGGCAACAGCGTTGACACCACCATGGGACTGACTCCGCTTGAAGGCCTGGTCATGGGAACCCGTAGTGGTAACGTCGACCCCAACCTGTACGATTTCCTGGCTGATCAATGTGGTTATTCGTTGCAACAAACCTCTCGCATGCTCAATAAAGAAAGCGGTTTGTTGGGTGTCTCCGGGCTGAGCAACGATATGCGCACTCTGGAACAAGCCGAGTCCGAAGGCGATGAACGCGCCAGACTGGCGATTAATATCTATGTCTTCACGCTGGCTCGACAGTTAGCAGGGTTGGCAACCAGCCTTGGCCGACTCGATGCCCTGGTTTTCACCGGCGGCATAGGCGAGAACTCTTCGCGTATCCGGCAAGCCGTTTGCGATCGCTTATCAATTCTAGGGCTTGCCCTGGACCGCCAACGCAATGACAGTAACGGTAACCAGCATAAAGGCATCATCAGTGCTGACGACAGCCCGCACATACTTGTGATCAACACCAACGAAGAACTGATGATCGCTCGCGATACATCTGCTCTAACTACAACCGCTTAACAAGCCCACGTCGAAACCACAGGATTTTATTATGCATACTTTTTTTGTAGCACCGTCAGGCTTCGGAGTGGGATTAACTTCTGTCTCTCTGGGTTTGGTTCGTGCGCTCGATAATGTCGGGTTGCGGGTTGCTTTTTGTAAACCCATTGCACAGCAGCACTCCAGCGATTCGGGGCCCGAACGTTCGACGCAGTTGATACAGAGAGTCATGGGACTGACCCCACCCAACCCGATTTCTCTGGAACGAGTAGAAGACCTTCTCGGCGATCATAAACGTGACGTTTTGATGGAACAGATCATCGGTATGTTCCAGAAAAGTGCGGGAGATGCCGATGTCGTGATTGTCGAAGGGTTGGTGCCAACGCGCCAAGCCCCATATGTGACCCGCCTGAATGCTGACATCGCTAAAACTCTGGGCGCCGATGTCATTCTGGTGTCCTCATCTCAGGTCGATTCGCTGGATGCCGTTGCCGACAAGTTGGAGATTGTGAGTGACACCTTCGGTGGGGTAAGCAAAAAACGCGTACTGGGTTACATCATCAATAAAATGTCCCAGGAGGACCACAACCACCTGGCTCCGGGAGCCCCGGAAGAGATCCTGAGACTGGGCGCATTTCGTAGCAAGCCATTGGAGCCCATCGGCTATATTCCCTGGGACGACACCCTCGCGTCCCCCCGGACCAAAGATGTTGCCCAGTTGCTGGATGCTCGAATCCTTCATGAAGGCGAGATAGCCAACCGGAGAGTGACCTCGCGCGTACTCTGCGCCCGAACGGCGGCCAACATCAGTCACAAGCTCAAACCCGGCGCATTGATCATCACCCCGGGAGATCGTGACGATATTATTCTGGCAGCATCGCTGGCAGCCTTGAATGGCGTCCCTCTAGCGGGATTACTGCTGACCAACGGCATTATGCCGAATGATGCGATCGTTTCCCTTTGCACCAAAGCAACTCAGGAAAGCGGTTTGCCCGTCATGCTGATTGAAACCAATTCCTACAATACGGCCACCAAGCTTGATCGCATGAATACCGAAGTACCATTGGATGACCAGGAGCGGATCGAGAAAGTGATGGACTCTGTGGCCTCCTGCATCAATGCCGAATGGCTGAAAGAACGCTGCGGGCGTACCAGCGAACCACGACTATCCCCACCCGCTTTCCGTTATCAGCTTACCCTCAAAGCGCGTGAAGCAAACCGCCGTATCGTTCTACCCGAAGGCAATGAGCCAAGAACCATTCAGGCCGCGGCAATCTGTCACCAACGGGGCATCGCCCATTGTATTTTATTGGGCAATCCCGAAGAGGTTCACCGGGTCGCCGAAGGCACAGGCACTCAGTTACCTAGCGACCTGATCATTCTCGATCCCGAGAGCGTGCGCAACCGTTACGTTGCCCCCATGGTAGAACTGCGTAAACATAAGGGCTTAAAGGCCCCTATGGCAGAATCCCAGCTTGAAGACAATGTCGTTCTGGGCACCATGATGTTAGCGCTGGACGAAGTCGATGGTTTGGTCTCCGGCGCAGTCCATACGACGGCCAATACGATTCGCCCCGCTTTTCAGCTCATTAAAACCCGTCCCGATACCAACATCGTCTCGTCGATCTTTTTCATGCTGCTACCCGAACAGGTTCTGGTGTACGGTGACTGCGCCGTGAACCCTGACCCGGGGGCAGAGGAACTGGCCGAAATTGCGATCCAAAGCGCTGAGTCCGCTGCAGCCTTCGGCATCCCCCCCCGCGTTGCCATGATCAGTTACAGCACCGGAACTTCTGGCACCGGCGTCGATGTCGAGAAAGTGCGGAAAGCCACTGAAATAGCCAAGAGCAAGCGCCCTGATTTATTGATCGACGGCCCGCTTCAGTACGATGCAGCCGCCATTGAAAGTGTTGCGATGAAGAAAGCACCCAACAGTCCGGTTGCAGGTCGTGCGACCGTGTTTATATTCCCGGATCTCAATACCGGCAATACCACTTACAAAGCGGTGCAACGAAGTGCTGATGTCATCAGCGTGGGTCCCATGCTTCAAGGTTTGAGAAAACCCGTTAATGACCTCTCCCGCGGGGCACTGGTAGATGATATTGTCTACACCATCGCTCTTACGGCGGTACAAGCCGAGCAAAGTAAACGATAACTAAAACGAAAAACGGACCATTATGTTGTACTTTTTGCCCCCTGCTGTTCGCGGCACCATCGCCGCGATTATTTTAATTGCCAATACTCTGTTATTGGTTCCCCTGTTGCTTTTTGTCGCGGTGTTAAAGCTCATCATTCCACTCAAACCGGTTCGAGTGCTTTGCACCCGCATCGGCATCGGCATCGCGGAAACCTGGATTAGCATCAACAGCGGCTGGATGCACCTGACGCAGCCTATGAACTGGAGCGTTGAATACCCTGAAGGCCTGAATAAAAAATCCTGGTACCTGGTTACCAGTAACCACCAGTCATGGGCCGACATAACGATTCTACAGCACCTGCTGAATCATCGTATTCCGATGCTGAAATTTTTCCTCAAACAGGAGCTGATTTGGGTACCGGTTATCGGGCTGGCATGGTGGGCACTGGACTTCCCCTTTATGAAACGCTACACCCGCGACTATCTGGAGAAACACCCGGAAAAGAAAGGTCAGGATCTGGAAACTACTCGCAAAGCCTGTGAGAAGTTCAAACACACGCCAGTGGCCGTTTTTAATTTTCTGGAAGGTACCCGGTTTACCAAAGCCAAACACGAACGTCAGCAATCGCCTTTCGAACATTTACTAAAACCTAAAGCCGGCGGCATTGGTTTTGTACTGGGCGCCATGGGCGAGCAGTTGGGCACTCTGCTCAATATCACTATTTGCTATCCCGATAACATTGGCAAAAGCCGCCCCAGTTTTTGGGATTTCCTCTGCGGTAAAGTAGATCATGTTATTGTGAAAATGACAGTGCAGCCCATTCCACAAGAATTTCGTGGAGGTGACTACCTGAATGATGAAACCTATCGCGCTCAATTTCAGTTATGGGTAAATGATCTTTGGGAAGAAAAAGACCAACAACTCAAGCAACTGTCTGAACGTTGAAACTGTCTTCCCAAAAGTGACTGTCAGGGGTTACCAAAGCTCCTGACTACCCCATTTTTAAAGCGTACTTCCCGCGGCCAACCTTCCGGCCTGGCACTGTAATACCAATATTCGAACAAATCACCCTGATCATTCCAGTAACTTTGGCGAGTAGGTTCAGATCGTCTATTGGCTGCCAACACCTGCTCTTTGGTCATACAAAGCTTGATTCTACCGAGCCTTACGGCCGTGGTAATCTCCCTCACATCGGGACAAAAATCAGGCCGAGCGGGCCGTCTTTTGGGTTTGTTTTTCTTCTCTGGCGGCTCATATCTGGGCGCTGCACCTGTGCTGTAAGCCGGCGGTGAAACAGGATCGGTCCGCAACACCTCCGGTAGAGTCAACTGCTCGGCATTAGGTCCGCAGGGCTGGTCACTGTATCGAACAGCGTCCTCATCAACGCAGCGATAAACCTCGGACTGCGCATATATGCACTGACTTATCATCAGAAGCGCCAGAGCAGCTAAACGATAAAGCGGGCCACAGCACTCCTGCGGCCCCTCCCGCTTGATTCGCGCAATACTATCTAACACCGCATTATTTACTCCGATCAACCCTGAATTGGCTTACCAGTTGCTGCAATCGTCCACCCAGATCCTGAATAGAACTCGCACCGCTGGCCGTACTTTCCAGGCCTATGGTGGTTTCGCTACTGATGTCCGAGATCCGCGTAACATTGTTATTGATTTCATCGGCAACGGCGGTTTGCTCTTCTGCTGCACTAGCGATTTGGGTTGTCATATCATTGATGGCGTTGATCGAATGCACAATAGATTGCAACGACTCTCCTGCTTGCGTGGCCTGATCAACGGAGGTACTGCTTTGCTCTCTACTGACGGTCATCACCGAAACCGCTTGGGCAGATTCTTGCTGCAATCGGTTAATCATCTCCTGAATTTCAGCCGTGCTGTCCTGAGTACGGCTGGCCAGAGTACGCACCTCATCGGCAACTACCGCAAAGCCACGACCCTGCTCACCAGCCCTGGCGGCTTCAATGGCTGCATTCAGAGCCAGCAAATTCGTTTGCTCTGCAATGCCGCCGATGACACCTAATACCGAGCCGATGTTTTCGGTTTCAGTTTCTAATGTTTTGATAACGGAAGCCGCCTCTTCCAAACGACTATCCAACGAACGAATCGATGAAATAGTAGCATCAAGAATTCGTTGCCCCTGCTCCGACTGTTGATGGGCCTGGTTGGCCGAATTCGCGCCCTCGCTTGCACTGGAGGCCACCTCCTGAGCCGTCGCGGTCATTTCGTTCATGGCCGTAGCCACCTGTTCAATTTCAGAGTGTTGGTTGCCCATCGCATCACTTTGTTGACGTGCCAACGTACTAATTTCACTTGATGAATGAGAAAGCTCTTCGGTGGCATCGGTCACCTGGCAAATGATGTCGTGTACCTTGGCGGCAAAACGGTTAAATGCTCCGGCAAGCTGATCCATTTCCGTGTTGCCTTCGACTTCAAGACGGCGGGTAAGGTCACCATCTCCTTGAGCAATATCTTCCATTACCTCCACTGAAGCCGTAATTTTACTGACAGTTTGGCGAACAAGAATCAGGCTAATAATTATCGTCAAAGCAGCAGCAAGCGCTCCAATACCAAAAAGCCACATCAGGGTTGTATTAAGAGCGTTCTGGAAGAACTGTTTCTGCAGCGCAACCTGACGCTCCACTTCACCGATATAAAACCCGGTCCCCATCATCCATTGCCATTTATCCAGCCCCATTGCATAACTCAATTTTGCCTCATTTTCTTCACTGTTGGGCTTCGGCCAGAGGTAGGTATAAAATCCCCCCCCTTTTTTGGCGATATCAACCAGATCTCGGACCAGATACTTCCCATCAGGGTCTTGCACGCCTGCCATATCTTTGCCTTCAAGCGAGGGTTTGGCACCATGCACCATATTGGTATGGGTGTAGTCGTAAACAAAGATATAACCCGATTGGTCATCCGCATAGCGCAGTCGCCGCATGACATCTTTGGCGCCCTCTTTGTCATCCATATCATAATAGGGCTGTATAGCAGTCATCGTCATCTGCATATAATTCTTCAATTCTGTCTGCTTACTGCTGATCAACTGCTCTCGAAAATGATCCACCTCTTCGGCCTCTAAGGCCATTAAACGCCATGAAGAGACCACCATTACAACTGCAGTAATTAGTAGGAGTGGCAATATGGTTAACAGAAGGATTCGCGCTTTAATGCTCATAATTATTATTCCTTAATACATCAAAGGTGTTAAAGGGCCGGTAAGTCATCGGCGATAAGGCATATCGGCCAAGTAGAGCGTTTCTTGATATTATGTGGCAAATATTTGACAGTCTGTCAGTACATCAGATAACTACACACTCTAAAAATAGGCTTTACGGCAATGAAATCAAGCAGTGCAGGTACTAACCAAAGTGGCTACCTTGATGATTATCAGTTTCAATGGCGCTTCCTAGCACCAAGGTTCTGGGGGATTTGGCTATTATTCGGAATGCTTTTTTTGGTAGGCCGCTTACCTGTACCGGCCCTGATCTGGCTCGGCGCCCGCATCGGAGATCTGTTTTATCGGTTGGGTGGCAGCCGACTTAGAACCACAATGACCAATCTTCAGCTGTGCTTTCCCGAGCTTGATGATGAAGAGCGCAAACAGCTGGCTCGTAAGAACTACCAAACCCTGGGCTTTGCCTTACTTGAACCAGGCCTCGTCTGGTGGTGCAGTGACGAACGCATGCGACGCATCAGCCATGTCACAGGCTACGAAGAACATATAAAGCCGTTAATGGAAAAAGGCCAAAGCATTATATTGTTCGGCTTGCATATGACCTGTGTCGAAGCCATAGCGCGCCTGGCCGGTGTTATTGGCATCCACTACAACATCCTGTATCGGGTTCACGACAACCCACTGTACGAATATTTAACCGGTATTATGCGGCGCAAATACGCCGGGCGATTTATGCCCCGCAAGCAGGTAAAACAGATGCTTGAGTATGTGAAACAGGGCCAAGTAGGAATTATCTTGCCTGATCAGGATATGGGACGAAAGCGCAGCCTATGGGTACCCTTTTTTGATATTCCGGCAGCAACCATTCCCGTAACCTCTGATTACGCTCAACAGACCGATGCTGTAACCTCAATGATCACCTATCATCGAGATGATCGTGGGCATTACATTTTAAACTTCAGCCCTCCGCTGGAGAGTTTTCCAAGTGGGGATTTGAGCGCCGATACCTGCCGAGTCAACAACATGATTGAAGACTACATTCGCCTGCACCCTGAACAATACCTTTGGCAACACCGACGCTTTAAACATAGACCCGAAGGAGAGGCCAAGCTTTATTAGGTTGAAGCGCCAGTGCGCTGAACGACTCTCTCCGCAGGCTATAAAAACTACTAACCCATAAGGTCAAAAGCCTCTCTAAAAGGTTGCGACGAGGCTTACAAAAGGGTGTTTGCCTCACCGTTTAAGAGATCAGCGGTTTCAGCCCCGCGGAGCCACCAACCCACACGAATCCTGACTTTCACTTGGTTTCCACGCATAAAAAAACCCCGACCTGAATCCAGATCGGGGTTTTACAATAAAAGCCTGACGATGACCTACTCTCACATGAGGAAACCCCACACTACC
>NZ_JAKSDZ010000014.1 GCF_023509475.1 Aestuariirhabdus haliotis
GTCTACACCTAGTGTTTGAATATTCATGATGATTCGCCTCTTGGGTTTCGTCACCTTCAGCCTAGTTTAGGGTGGGAGGCGAGTCATCTTATTAGACCTGACCCTGTTGGGTACAAAGAGATGGCGAATGCCTAATTAGCCCTTGCATTCCGTCAGATTATATTTCTTCCCCGGGGCCTGTGAGAAAGTAAATGAATACGGATGATTTATTGTGTCTAGATGGAAGCGGGGTTCGTTTAGATTTTGATGATATGTGCTCACTCCCCGACAGCAAAGTCCCGCGCGATCGAATTTCTGATTTAGAAGCTTTGAGCGTTAGTAACCAGCCTCTGCATATTGTTATCGATGCGTGTTGTTTGCTAGCTTCATGGGGGTATAGTGAATATGTTGGAAAGTTGAGAGAGTTTGCCGTTAGTCATGTTTCTGAAGGGGTGGGTGAAATTACCCCTCATAGAAATCGTGGTTATGATGTGACTTGTGAGAGAATATTAAGTGCTTTTATTTCATATTGGATTCGTTATGAAATGCGTTCTCCTCAGGAGGGGGAAGATGCTAGAAAGCTTATATTTTCTAGCGTTACAGAACTTGTTAGGTTGGCCAGTAAGGAACAGTTTGAGCTGTGTGAACTATATCAGCATGTTTTGGATTATAAGTGGGTTGAATATATCCCAGTCCTTAAAGAGCATTTTAAAGCGATTCTAAATAATGCATGTCAGCATGACTGGAAGGTCGTCGACGCAATTAACTTTTTAGATAAATATGATGCTGATTTTGTAAGTGAAGTGTTAAGTAAGCATAATAAATCACGATCAGATTATCCCTTAGATCGCTAGGCTGCTAGGAAATGAACTCTGGGGTCAGAACTTACACTTGACACACTCCCTTTGTTTCCCAGGGTTGTTCATAGCAAGCAGGTAAAAGAAAACTCTGGGGTTCCGAATTCAACTTCCAAGTGCACCACTTTTCAAGGCATAAAAAACTTCGCTTAGTGTTTGGTGATTTAGGCTCTTTCTGTGTCGATTGTTAAGGCAGTGGACTGCTTTTACAGCATCCTTTTCCTGGATTTCTCTGAAATCCATACCTTTCGAAAAGTGCTACCTTAACAATCCGTTTTTTTACTGCAGCCCCTGTCATCAATTACAATAGGTTTTCCCTCTATAGTCTGAAGAGCATAAAATTCCTCCCCAGGTATAACCTTCTACACCCTTTGCACGTATTTTGAACCAAGGGTACCCTGCCCATTGTTCACTCGTGATGCCTAAAATCACGACCGGCTGTCGCTCATTTAAAAAGCCTTTTTTGCGGGCATCCCGGCTAGGTTCGCTGCGCAAGATGCCACCCCAGGAAAAGCCCTCTACTCCGCCTTTTCCGGTTAAGTCTGTGACCGAATACAGTGGGATTTTTTTCAAGCTGAAGTCGATATTCAACAGGTTGGATTGGTAATCCAGCCCTGTCTGGTCGCCGGAGTAAAAGGTGGCCACATGTTGTCCCTTTGTCTGAACATCGATATAGATCCCTTGCTGTAATGTCTCGTATTGACCAATCACCTCGGCGACCTCATAGGTATAGTCTCCGATGAGAAATTCAAAGGTGTTTTTTGTGCCATCAGGGCTATGTTTCGTATTTGTTAAGATTTCTTTAGTGACGGTGGCAGCGATCTCCAGCTCTACTTTTTCGCGAGGGCCAAACCGGTAAGAGATTCTGGAAAAGGGGGCGTTAATCCGGTCGCTACAGATTGAAAGCAGCTTATTGGTTGGGGTCAGTAAAAATTTCCCTTCGACCTTTTTTTGCCATTTCATCCTGGCGTTTAAATAGGAGTACTCGCCTTCCAGACAATGGCTGTAAAAGGCTGGCTCGAATAGTGATTCTGGCGCGTTATCAAGGTATTCCCAGCGCTCTTTGGACCATTGGTCTTCTCCTGAAGAAACATAGATATGATCGTCATCATGAATGCTGAGTTTTACTCCTTTCCCCTCGAAGCTATACCCCCTGAAACGGCAGGGGGTAATACCATCTTTACAGAGCCGGTGCTCTGTCTTGCCGGACAGCTGTATGACTTCTCCGGTTTCCTTGTCGTAGCTTTGTGCAGAAATATGATCGCAGCTCACGTGCCCTTCCGGGCAATGCCGGTCGATTTTTACCACTCTCTTATCCGTGGCGTAGTAGGAACTTGCCAGCGAGAAAGGGGTGAGTCCTAGCAACAGCAAAAAGACGATGCCGTTTTTCATACGAATTTTCCTTCCATGATGTTATAAAAAAGGGGAGTCCATTTGGTTACAACCCTTTGATTGACCACAGGCTGTTGAGTATAGTTCCAGAGAACACCGCTAAGAGACGGGGCGTAACAGTTCGCATTGATCTGTTATTGCCATTGTGCGGTCTTAACCTGTAGATAAGCCGGATCGAAGCCTGGGTATTTATCCATTGACCGCAATCTTGGTCTTGTTCGTTTGCCCTTTAATGATTACTATGCTTGCCATTATCAACACTTATAAAAACCGCAGGTAAGGAAACTCTGTGTCTGTTGATTTATCCAGCCGGCAAAGCAGTGTTTGCAGTCGACGGTAGGTGCGTCTTTTTTGCCTATGTTATTTGAATTGTTACTGGTTATTGGTGGCTTTGTGGCTGGCATCCTCACGATGCTGTTGATCTCGAAACGGTTTCCCCATTGCGAGCTTTCAACCACGCATCAACCACTTGCCAAAGAGGCGAGTGAAGAGCTTGAACGAAACCGGCTGGCGAACTCCTTTGCCCGAATAGGCACCTGGGATTGGCATATCAAGTCGAATCGACTGCAATGGTCTGATGAAGTTTTCTCCATGTTTGGCTACGACGCCAGCACAACAACCCCCACCTATGAGCTCTTTCTCAATGCGGTTCATCCCGATGATGTTGCCAAGGTAAAGGAGCAAGAGAGAATTTGCATGGAGGGTAATAGCCCTCATGAGATTGAATACCGTATTGTGTGCCCCGATGGGACGGTAAAGTGGTTGTTTGAATCCGGTGATGTTCTGTGTAATGAGGCCGCCGAGCCGGAACGATTCACCGGGATCGTTAGGGATATAACCGCGAGTAAGGAGCGTCAGGAGCGCATTCGCGAGCTGGCCCATTACGACGCGCTGACCGGTTTGCCCAATCGGGAGCTGTTCCGAATTCGTATGCATGAGGCGATGCAGAGAGCCGAGCATAATGAGCATAGGGTTGCGCTGGTTTTTATGGATCTGAATAACTTTAAACCCATCAATGATCAAAATGGTCATATTGTCGGGGACAAGGTACTGCACGCTGTTGGGCAAAGGCTCAAGCATTCCATTCGCAGTATGGATACCATCGCCCGGGTTGGTGGGGACGAGTTTGTCGCGGTGCTGGAGGAGATAAAAACCGAACAGGATGTGGTGACGATTGTAGAGCATCTGCGCGATGTCTTTTTGCAGCCCATTACCATCGACCAGCAGCCGTATGATCTGGGCGTGAGTATCGGTATTGCGTTGTCCCCGGATCATTCATCCGACATCGATGAGTTGATTCATATCGCCGATATGGCCATGTACCGCGCCAAGCAATCGGGTACTAACAGTTATAGCATTGGTCAGGCACGGCAACCCCAGCCCGCATAAGCGTCACTTGCCTTGATCTGAGGATGGATGCGTTCGTGCACACTGCCTCACAAGGTGCCCCTTGAAGATTGCGATAAACGCTAGCGAGAACGGGCTGGCAAGAACTGGGGGGCCTCTGATTAATTCAGAATTGCCCTAATGAATTTCCTGAACCCTGGTCGTGGTGAATAGCGCCACCAGCTCGTCCCAGGGGATGGGTTTGGACAGGTAGTAACCCTGTACCAGTTGGCAGGCCTGGCGCTGTAAATACTGAAGTTGCTCTTCGGTCTCCACACCCTCGGCAACCACATGCAGGTGGTAAAGATCGGCCAGGGAGAGAATGATATCCACCATGGGTTGCTTGTTGGAGTTACTATCGCTCAGGCTAGCCACAAAAGAGCGGTCGATTTTGAGGCAATCGACCGGGTAACTGGCCAGCTGATTAAAGGCGGTATAGCCGGTACCAAAGTCGTCGAGTGCCAGGCTGACGCCCAGGGCCTTTAAGGCCCTTAAGGTATCGATACTTTCTTCGTCGTTATTGATCAGGCTGGTTTCGGTGATTTCAAGTTCCACTTTGCCCGGGTCAACGGCATGCTGATCCAGCAGCTTTTGTACCTGACTGGGAAAGGCCTTGTTATGAAGCTCTACGGCAGAGATATTGATGGCCATCTTGCCGCTGAAATCCAGGTGTTCCTGTAACCAGCGCAGTTTGCCCAGTGCTTCATCGATTACTCTTAGATCGATCTGTTTGATCAGCCCGGTGGATTCGGCAATGGGGATAAACTGGTCGGGGCCCAGTCCCTGTTCGGCCAGGGCCGGGCAGCGCAACAGCGCCTCGGCACTGACCGGCTGCAAGCTATTGGCATCGTAAATGGGCATAAACAGCATCTCGAAACTGCGCTCTGCCAGGGACTGAATAAGAATTTGCTCAATGTGCTGGCGTTCCTGCATGCGCTGGGCAATCTGCTGGTTAAAGAACTGGTACTGGTTTTTGCCCTGGTCCTTGGCCTGATACATCGCCGCATCGGCATGCACTAACAGCGCTTCGGCGTTATTACCATCGTCGGGCACCATGGCAATACCGATGGAGGCGTGAACATTGTGATAAATGCCGTTGACCTTGAAGCCATGTTCGAACAGATCCAGAACGCGCTGTGCCACCCGTTCGGCCGCCTGAGGGTCAGCCACGTCGGGTAGCAGTAAGGAAAACTCATCTCCTGCCAGCCGGGCCAGTTGATCATCACTTGCCGTAGCGGCAACATCGGTCGGCCGAATACAGGTTTGTAACTGCTTGGCGAACTCAAGCAATAACTGATCACCTGCCGCATGACCATATTGGTCATTCACCCGTTTAAAATTATCCAGATCAATAAACAGCAGGGCCATGGATTGCTTGTTGATAATGCTTTTACGCAGTTGGCGATCCAGTATTTTGTTAAAGCTTCGACGATTAGATAGGCCGGTCAGGTGGTCGTAAGAGGCCAGATGCTGAACATCTTTTAGCAGATTGAGATAAGCATTATTAAGCTCACCGAGTTCATCCTGATTGCCCTCGGGAATCATCTCGATGCTGTCGATATTCTGAGAGTGGTCAATTTTCTCAATGAGTCTATGAATCGGAGCGACGATCTGGCGGTTGATCAGTAACTTTAGGGTAGCGTAAGAAAACAATGTCAGTAATACGACCAGAATGCTGATGATTTGCCGGGTAAGAATGAGCTCCTGCACAATAAAGGAATTGGGAATCAGTAGCTCCAGATTAAACAGCGGGTTCACCACATAGAAGGTCATATCCCCATTGTTACTGGTGGTGTAGGAGGTGCCTAACTCGTGACTATTGGTCCTGGGATTGAAATCCAGATCGGGGGTAAAGCGCAGTAGTGATGATGTTCCCAGGAAATCAGCGGTGCGTTGTTGGATGCGCCCCAGGGTTTTTACATTGGCGATCAGCAGCGCGCTAAAATCGGCTTCGGCGTTCAGGCTAAGCTCGTTGATGTCCATGCTGTGTGCGGAAAAAGGCTTTAACAGGAAAAATTTTATATGACCGTCTGCTCCCTGAAAGAAGCCTTCCCGGGCGCGAGGAATACCCTCTCCGGAAGTCACTTCATTAAGGTAGTTTTGCAGCAGCTTGCCTGGAATCGGCGCAATGGCAGGCTCGGCAAAAGGGTCCCGGTCGCCGGCAGAGATCAGCAGTTGCCCTGTCTTGGACAGGATTTGTAGTGTCTCCAGACCCTTGCTGTTCTGTTTGGATTGCTCGAGCACCTTATAGATACGCTGCTCAAAGGTGAATGATTGGTACTCAGGGTCTTTCGCATTAACAAAATTGATCAGCTCTGCACTATTGAAAATCTGCGACAGGGCAGAGCGTACCGTACGGAGCTCAAGCTGTACTTCCCGTTCGGCAAAGGTGAGACCCCGTTGGGTTTGACGCACCAGATCGTCACGTAGCTGCAGGGCATAGGCTTCATAGGTAATCCACCCCGACAGGGTAAACACCGACAGGATAACCGGCATCAGGATATAGTTGACTCGTTGAGTCAGTTTCATAGCGTAGTTCTGGCCTAATCCAGGGCGTTCAGCATCCGAGCGCGCAGGCTTAACGCTTCGGGTGACAGCCGCTTGTAGACGACACTGCGATCCTGCACGTGCTGTGGAGGGAACAGGGAGTCATCGGTTTGATACTCCTCGCTGGCGAGTTTTTGAGCCGCACGATTGGGGGTAACGAACCAGATCGATTCAGCGTTTTGCGCGGCGATCTCGGGCCGCGCCAAAAAATTCAGCAAGGCCTGGGTTGCCGGATGAACGGCTTTGCCTTCTGGTGCTGTCAGGCATTCTACCCAGAGCAACGACCCCTCCTTGGGGATGATATAGGCCCAATCTTGTTGGCCGGTGGCCTCGCTGATGGATTCCAGATCGTCAGAAAAGCCCAGCATCAGGCTGATCTGATTATTCTCCTTTTTGCGAAGCGCATGGGAAAATCCGTACTCATCGGTTAGCAAGTGGGGCTGCTGGGCCTTAAGCAGCGCAAAGGCTTGTTTGAGATCGGCGGGGTCTTCCGAGAAGGGGTCCAGATTCAGGGCCAGCAGGGCGGTACCGGGAGCGTCCAGATTGTCCATATACATGGCAACTCGTCCCCGGTGCTCCGGTGTTACGTTGAATAGCTGTTGCCAGGAATCGATCGGGGTTTTGGCAACGGAGCGGCGATAGAGCAGCCCGGTCGTTCCCGTCGAATAGGGGGTGCCGTAGTCAGTGCAGGCGCTCAGGTAGCTTGGATCATACTGTTGGTCAAAAGCCTTGGTAATGCCGGACAGATCGGCCAGCAACCCCTGTTCGGAGAGAATTTGCAGACCGATACTTTCCATCATAATCAGGTCGAAGCTCTGCCCCCGGCCGCTGGCGATAACGGCGTCCCGCTGGCCTTCGTCGTCAAAATAGGTTTGCTTGACGGTATGACCGGTTTCCTCGGTAAAGGCTTCCAGCACTTCCGGCGCGAGGTACTCTTCCCAGATGTACAGTTCGACCTCATAGGCGCTGGTTGTGCAGGATAACAGGACAAAAAACAGGCCGGCGAAGGGTTGCAAGGGTTTCATGGGGTGAATACCTCGGACTATCTGGAAGGCACCGGGTAATTGTGCCGGTGGAATTAAAGCAGACCCCGTATGATTGATGCCGGGCGTGTGACCTCTTGTTTGAACTAAGCATAGCAGGCTGCAATGTGTCGGCAGCATCATAGCGGAAGTAAAAATCGGTACTCCTGTCTCAAATCAATTGTTCGATCATAAAATGACCGGCTGGTGAGCAGTGTATTAGCTGCTATCTCAGGTAACCGTGCAGGAGCAAGGAGAGAGCCGACGGTTATGGAGCAGAGGACACGTCAGGGTGATTCCCTGAGAGCAATCCTGAATAGCCACTCTTGCCGGAAGTATGACAGCTTGCCTTTGCCTGTAATAAATTCGCCATCAAACCGTCAGCAAACTGACATGTATAGATAACCATAGTGTAACAGCCGGGCGGTTAAGCTGGATCCTAATCGATTTTGAGGTTAGGACCATGTCAGCGATAACAGTTTCCGGTTTGCAAAAGAGCTTCTCGGCTTCTCGGGTGCTTAGCGATATTTCCATCGAGGTGCAGCCAGGAGAAATGGTGGCACTGGTGGGGTCGTCGGGCTCCGGTAAATCGACTTTGATGCGCCACCTTTCGGGTTTGACGTTGGCGGATTCTGATAGTGACTCCCGGGTAGAAATGCTGGGCCAGAATGTTCAGCAAAGGGGGCGAGCCGCAACCGATATTCGTCAAACCCGAGCCCGGATCGGCACGATTTTTCAACAATTTAATCTGGTCAATCGCCTTAGTGTGCAAACCAATGTCTTGATTGGTGCGCTCAGTCGTGTGCCCGTCTGGCGCAGTTTAACGGGCTGGTTTACCCAGCAAGAAAAACGCCAGGCGCTCGAGGCTCTGGAGCAGGTTGGGCTGCGCGAGCATGCGCTAAAACGCGCGTCAGAATTGTCCGGCGGCCAACAACAGCGAGTTGCCATTGCCCGCGCCCTGATGCAGCAGGCGGAGGTGATTCTGGCCGACGAACCCATCGCGTCCCTCGATCCCGAATCCTCACGTCAGGTGATGGATACCTTGCAGCGTATTAACCGGGAACTGGGCATCACCGTGGTGGTGACTCTGCATCAGGTGGATTACGCGCAGAAATATTGCCGTCGCGCGATTGCCCTGCGCCGCGGCGAAATCTTCTTCGATGGTCCTATCGAAGGATTGGATAACCCTATGCTCGCTGAACTTTACGGCACCCGGTTATCGGAAAACGGCCCCTTCGACGCAGTCACCGAATGGCCACAAGCATCATCCCATCTTGGGTTAAATCCTGTCTGACGAATACCTTAACAATGGAGTGCATCATGAGTTTGAAACCCCTGTTTGCCAAGTTTGCTACGACGCTGTCTTTAACAGCCGCATTACTGGGCGCCAGTGCCATACAGGCACAAGAGATGAAGGTTATTAACTTTGGCATTATCTCTACCGAGTCGTCGCAAAACCTGAAAACCGTTTGGCAGCCCTTTCTGGACGATATGTCCAGTCAGTTAAATGCCAGGGTGAAGCCGTTTTTTGCCTCGGATTATGCAGGCATTATTCAGGCCATGCGTTTCGATAAAGTGGATGTCGCCTGGTACGGTAACAAGTCCGCCATGGAAGCGGTGGATCGTGCCGGTGGCGAAATTTTTGCCCAAACTGTCGACGTCTCGGGTAACCCGGGGTACTGGAGTGTTTTGATCACTTCCGCCGACAACGACAAGATCAATAGCGTCGACGATGTTCTGGCGCAGGCGGATCAGCTGGCCTTTGGTAACGGTGATCCAAACTCCACTTCCGGTTTCCTGGTGCCGAGCTATTACGTGTTTGCCAAAAATGGTGTCGAAGCCAAGAAGATTTTCAAGCGCACCACCAACTCGAGCCACGAAGCCAATTACCTGGCGGTTGCCAATGGCCAGGTCGATGTGGCGACCAACAATACCGAGAACCTGGCGCGTATTAAGGTCACCCATCCGGATAAGTTCGACAAGGTTAAAGTGGTCTGGAAATCTCCCCTGATTCCATCGGATCCGATCGTGTGGCGTAAGAATTTGCCAGAAGAAAGCAAAACAAAAATCTATCAGTTCTTTATGAACTATGGCGCCAAAGGTGATGCGAAAGAGCTGGCCGTACTGGAGGCCCTGCAATGGGCGCCTTTCAAGCCGTCCAGCGATGACCAGCTGTTGCCGATTCGCCAGCTGTCTTTGTTCAAGCAGAAGGCAAAACTGGAAGCCGACAGCAAGGTTTCTGCCAGCGAAAAAACAACCCGCTTGAAAGAGATCGACGCCCAGCTTTCCATGCTGAACCGTCGCATGAATGCGTTGCAAGCCGCCGTCAGCAACTAGGGCAGTGTGAGTTCCGGCAGCTCAGGCTGCCGGTTTTATTGGGATGAGATAGTGAAATGATGAATTCAATTGCAAGCAATCCACCGCTGGAGCGCAAGCCGTTTAACTGGTTTGCTTCCCTGGGCTGGGTGGTTTTGTTTCTGCTGCTGGGCTGGGGCTGGGAAGCGGCGGAGATCAGCCCGCTGTTGTTGATTACCGAAAGCGGCAATATGGCCGAGTTTGCCGCGGATTTTTTTCCACCCGATTTTAAGGATATCGGGTATTACCTCGATGAGATGGTGATTACATTGCACATTGCCCTGTGGGGAACTGTGCTGGCGATCATTTTATCCATTCCCTTTGGTATCTTAAGTTCCGAAAACCTGATGCCGGCCTGGGTTTACCAGCCGGTACGCCGGTTGATGGATACGTCCAGGGCGATCAACGAAATGGTGTTCGCGATGCTGTTTGTGGTTGCCGTTGGCCTAGGTCCCTTTGCCGGGGTGATGGCGCTCTTTATTCATACCACAGGCGTGTTGGCAAAGCTGTTTTCCGAAGCGGTTGAGGCGATCGATCCGAGGCCGGTGGAGGGGGTACGCGCGACGGGCGCCAATATGCTTGAAGAGATTCTCTACGGGGTTATTCCCCAGGTATTGCCGCTCTGGATCTCCTACTCATTGTATCGCTTCGAATCCAATGTTCGCTCGGCCACGGTGGTCGGTATGGTCGGGGCGGGGGGGATTGGTGTCATCCTTTGGGAAAGCATCCGGGGTTTCCAGTTTCAGCAAACCTGTGCCGTGATGATCGTGATTATTGTTTGCGTCACCCTGACCGACCTGCTGTCACAGCGGCTGCGTAAAGCCTTTATCTAACGTTCAATGTGTCAGGAATAAAAGAAACCGATGGCCCTGTATCGCAAGATCGCGTTTCAGTTACGCGATGAAATTTTCAGCCAGTACAACGCAGGAGAGCTGTTGCCTCCCGAGGGGCGCTTGGCCGATCGATTTCAGGTCAATCGGCATACCGTTCGTCGTGCGATTGATGAGCTGGTGCACGATGGCATTGTGCGGCGTTATCAGGGCCTGGGTTGTCGAGTAGTGCAGACCCCAATCGATTATGCCCTGCACGACAAAGCGGCCTTTTCTCATAATCTCAATTGCATCGGTCTGGACCTGGAAACCGAAGTTCTGGATTGCGGCGTTACTGCTATCCCCGAGCCCCTGGCGAGTCAGCTGGATGTGAGTGCAACAGCGCCGGTTTTCCAGTTGCATACCCGACGCCTGATCGAGGGTGAGCCGGTATGTCTGATTCGTCATTACCTGTTTGGTTTATCGGCGCAGAAACTGGAGCGTTTTAGTGGCGGCTCATTGCATGAATTTTTGCGTCAGCAATTTCATCTGGAATTGAGGCGAGGCACCACTCGGTTGCGTGCCCGCATGCCGACGTTGGAAGAGTGCACACAACTGATGATCGGCCGTGGAGTGCCTGTAATGGAAGTACATACCCAAAATCGTTGTCGACAGAGTGCGGACCTGCGTGAATATTCCATCGCTCGCAGCCGCAGTGATCTTTTTGAGTACAGTGTGGAACCTAAACATGAGTAAGACTAATCAACAGCGCCAAAATTGGATGTCGGTGCTGGCCAAAGCACCGACCGAATCTTTAATGGCATTAAGCGAGCCGGTGATGAACGATGCCAGTTTTGAAGTGATTCGCCAGCCGGAAATCGGTTTGACCCAGATACGTGCCCGTATGGGGGGGGAAGGCAATCCGTTTAATCTGGGCGACATGACCATGACCCGCTGTGTGGTGAGATCGAACATGAATACCCTTGGCTACGGTTATATTTCGGGCCGTAAAAAATCCCATGCATTAAGGGCTGCTCAGATGGATGCCTTGTTGCAATCCTCGGAATTCGAAAGCCTGTTGCTAGAGCGGGTTATTGAACCGTTACAGCGACAGATTCAGCAACAAGAGTTGGTGCAAAAGCGCGAAGTCGATGCGACTCGGGTCGACTTTTTTACCCTGGTGCGAGGAGAGGATTAAGCGATGTCCGATACTGTTTTGCAACCCGGTTTTGCCGATCCGGTTCAGGGAGCGCAGCAGGCCTTTCGTAGCCTGCTTAAGGTGATGAGTGAACCGGGTATCATTCAGCCTTTGAATCAGAGTCGTGGATTGGATGGCCTCAGTGCCGCCAGTTTTACCGCTTGCCAAACGCTGCTCGACGCGACCACCAAGCTGTGGTTGTGCCCCGGCCTGAATACCGAATTGATCCGAACCAATCTGGGTTTTCATATCGGTTGTCCGCTGATTGAGGAGCCTGATCAGGCCGATTTTGTTTTGTCACTTCCGGGTCAGTTACCCGAGCTCAGTCAGCTCAAGGTAGGGAATGCGGAATACCCGGATCGTGGTTGCACAGTGTTGCTTCAAGTCGATGAATTATCCGCTGAGACTGGTCAGGGCGGTGTTAATGTACGCTTGTCCGGTCCAGGTATCGCTAGCGATCGCACGCTCAATATAAGGTCGCTGTGCGAGGCGTCGATCGATTATCTGCTGGAGCCTTCACATGTGTTTCCCCAGGGGCTCGACTTTATTCTGTTAGCGGATCAACAGGTCAGTGCGATTGTGCGTACAACACGTGTGGAGGTGGTCTGATGTACGTAGCGGTAAAAGGTGGCGAGCAAGCCATCGAGTCTGCCCATAAATTGCTGGCCAAGCGTCGCCGTGGCGATCTTGAGCACCCCGAACTTGATGTCAAACAGATAGAGCAACAGTTGTCGTTATCGGTCGATCGGGTGATGACCGAGGGTTCCGTCTACGATCCGGAGTTGGCCGCGTTGGCGATCAAGCAAGCCGCCGGTGATCTGGTCGAGGCCATTTTCTTGTTGCGGGCCTATCGTACAACCCTGACCCGTTTTGGTGCCAGCGAAGCGATTGATACCGGGTCCATGAAACTGGAGCGCCGCATATCGGCCACCTATAAGGATGTACCCGGAGGCCAGATTCTGGGATCAACGTTTGATTACACCCATCGTCTTCTTGATTTCAGCCTGATGGCCGAGGGTGAGTTTTCCGAAGAGGCTTATTTATCAGATCATGCTCATTTATCAGGCAATGCTCATTCATCAAGTCGTGCTCATTCATCACAGCCTGATTCTTCAGCAGAAAATGATTGTTCGTCATCTGTAGCCGGGGCAAGCATCGACTCACGGGTGATGGGTTTTCTGGAACGGGAAGGTTTGATGATTCCCGAGACGGATCGAGGTGAGACACCGGCGGATATAACCCAGGACCCGCCGACTTACCCAGCGGATCGTAGCGCACGCTTGCAGGGATTGGTTCGGGGGGATGAAGGTTTTCTGTTAGCCCTGGGCTATTCCACTCAGCGGGGCTATGGCCGTAATCATCCGTTTGCCGGTGAGATTCGCACCGGCGCCGTGGAGGTCTCTATCGTGCCCGAGGAGCTGGGCTTCGAAGTGGTGATCGGTGAGATTCAGCTCACTGAATGCGAGATGGTGAACGGTTTTACCCGCCACGAGGATGACAATGTCGCCTTTACCCGTGGCTATGGTCTCGGCTTTGGTCGCTGTGAGCGCAAGGCGATGGCGATGGCGCTGGTCGATCGTGCCTTGCAAGCGGCGGATTATGAGGAAGAGATTGTTTCCCCCGCTCAGCAGGAAGAGTTTGTCTTATCCCATTGTGACAATGTGGAAGCGGCGGGTTTTGTTTCTCACTTGAAATTACCCCATTACGTCGATTTCCAGTCGGAACTGGAATTGTTGCGGCGCATCCGTTCGGCGCAACCGCCTGCATCGAGCAAGGAGACTGAAGCATGAACCAGCAAGGAGTCCGTGAAGGGTACAACTTTGCTTATCTGGATGAGCAGACCAAGCGTATGATCCGCCGTGCTCTGCTCAAAGCGGTGGCGATTCCAGGTTATCAGGTACCCTTTGGCGGTCGGGAAATGCCGATGCCTTATGGTTGGGGCACCGGAGGAATGCAGCTGACGGCCGCGGTGATTGGTCAACAGGATTGTTTGAAAGTGATCGATCAGGGCGCGGACGATACCACCAATGCGGTCAGTATTCGGGCTTTTTTTCAGGACCTCACCGGGGTCCAGTGTACGGAAAAAACCGAGCGGGCCACGTTGATACAAACCCGTCATCGCGTACCGGAAAAACCGCTGAAGGAAGACCAGATTCTGATCTATCAGGTACCGATACCTGAACCCTTGCGTTTTATCGAACCCAGCGAAGTGGAAACCCGCAAGATGCATGCGCTTGAGGACTATGGGGTGATGCATATTAAATTGTACGAAGATATTGCCCAGTTTGGTCATATCTCAACAGCCTATGCCTATCCGGTATTGGTCAATAATCGTTATGTAATGGATCCCTCGCCGATTCCGAAATTTGACAATCCCAAGATGAATCGGTCGCCGGCGTTGCAGCTTTTTGGTGCGGGCCGGGAAAAACGACTCTATGCCGTTCCGCCCTATACCGAGGTCCGCAGCCTGGATTTTGAGGATCATCCGTTCGAAATACAGCGCTGGCAACATTGCTGTTCCATTTGTGGTGCCGATAACAGTTTCCTTGATGAGGTGATTATGGATGATCAGGGTGGGCACGAATTTATCTGTTCCGATACGGATTATTGCCGCACTCGACTGAATGAAAATGAGGTAACGTCATGAATGCAGAGCCCCTGTTGCAGGTGCGGGAACTGAGCAAACTCTATGCGCCGGGCAAAGGTTGTAGTGCGGTGAATTTTGATCTTCACCCGGGGGAGGTGCTTGGAATTGTAGGCGAATCGGGTTCGGGAAAGTCGACCCTGTTGAGCTGCCTGTCGGCTCGTTTGACGCCGGATTCGGGTTCTATCCTGTATCACAATCGTGATGGAGAAACGGTTGATTTATATAGTCTGAGTGAATCGCGTCAACGCCAGCTGCAACGTACGGAGTGGGGTATTGTGCACCAGCATGCCCGTGACGGTCTGCGCATGGGGGTTTCTGCCGGCGCCAATATCGGCGAGCGATTAATGGCGACCGGCGACCGTCATTACGGCCGCTTGCGCCAAACGGCACAGCGCTGGATGAACGATGTTGAACTCGATACCAATCGTATCGACGATAAACCCACTACCTATTCCGGTGGTATGCAACAACGCTTGCAGATTGCCCGTAATCTGGTGACCCATCCGCGGCTGGTGTTTATGGATGAGCCAACGGGAGGGCTGGATGTCTCGGTGCAGGCTCGACTGCTTGATCTGCTGCGGCAACTGGTGACCGAGTTGAACCTGGCGGTTGTGATTGTTACTCATGATTTGGCGGTGGCTCGTTTGTTGGCGCAAAGACTGATTGTGATGCGGCGCGGCCTGGTGGTGGAGAGCGGATTAACCGATCAGGTGCTCGATGATCCCCAGCATGCCTATACCCAGCTACTGGTTTCATCGGTACTGACTCCCTGAGCGAGAGATTATCAAATATGTCATCCATTCCAAGCCTGTCTATAGCCTCTACTGCGTCTTTACAGTCATCCCAAAAGGCAGCGATTCGAGTTGAGGGGCTAACCAAAATTTTTACCCTGCACAACCAGGGGGGTATTCGGTTGCCTGTTTTTGAAGGTGTTGATTTCACCGCGAACAGTGGTGAATGCACGGTGCTGTTTGGCGAAAGCGGTTCGGGTAAGAGCACCCTGTTGCGTTCCCTGTATGCCAACTACTTACCGACGGGCGGCCGGATTTATGTGCGCCATCGTGGCGAGATGGTGGCTTTAACCGAAGCTTCGAGCCAAACCCTGCTACAGATTCGTCACGAAACCATCGGTTATGTCAGCCAGTTTTTACGGGTGATTCCCCGGGTATCCACGCTGGATGTGGTATCGGAGCCGTTACGGGTTCGGGGTATCGAAACCGAGCAAGCCCACGCCAGAGCAGGGGAATTGCTGCAGCGATTGCATATTCCAGAGCGGCTTTGGTCGTTACCTCCGGGTACTTTTTCCGGCGGCGAACAGCAGCGGGTCAATATCGCTCGCGGTTTTATCAATGACTATCCGATCCTGTTACTGGACGAACCCACGGCGTCCCTCGACCACAATAACGCGGCCATTGTGGTCGAGTTGATCCGCCAGGCCCGGGATCGTGGGACCGCCATCGTTGGTATCTTTCACGATGCCGAAGTGCGTGAGCAGGTGGCCGATAGTCTCTTTCATGTTAATCCCGAGTCCAGAGCCGGGCTCAGTACACCTACAGGCGAGATACAATCATGATTCTTACCAATGCACAGATAGTGGCTGATAACGAAGTGATTCATGGTTCGGTTAGCATCCGTGATGGCCTGATTGACGCGGTGGATGCCGGTAATGTCAGTCTGCCCGGGGCGGTCGATTGCGCGGGTGGTTACCTGATGCCCGGTTTGGTCGAGCTGCATACCGACAATATGGAAAAGCATTTCACGCCGCGCCCCGGCGTCGCCTGGCCGGGATTGCAGGCGTTTAAAGTGCATGATGCGCAGATGATCAGTGCCGGTATCACGACGGTGTTCGATGCGATTTCCGTCGGCGATGTGATTGAGGGCAGTGAGCGCCTGAACAATCTGGCCCGTATGGCCGGAGCCCTGGACGAAAGCCGACAACGGGGGCTGTCCCGGGCCGATCACCTGCTGCATCTGCGTTGTGAAGTGAGTCATGCCGATACTCTGGAGAATTTTAACCGGCTACTGGAGCAGCATGCGCCGCAACTGGTATCGGTTATGGATCATTCTCCCGGACAGCGTCAGTTTGCCAATATCGACAAGTATCGTGAGTATTATCAAGGCAAGTACAAACTGTCCAATGAGGCGCTGGAAGCCTTTATCGAGCGCCAGACCGAGGCCAGCCGGCGCTACAGTGACAGCTATCGCAAGGCGATCTGCGAAACCTGCCTGAGCCATAATATTCCCCTGGCCAGCCACGACGATGCCACCGTCGAGCACGTGGACGAATCGGTCGGGCTGGGTATGGCCATCGCCGAGTTTCCCACCACCCATGAAGCGGCACGATCGGCTCATAACCATGGTATGGCGGTATTGATGGGGGCGCCCAACGTGGTGCGCGGTGGTTCCCATTCGGGCAATATTGCCGCCCATGACCTGGCCAGCCAGGGTTTGCTGGATATCCTGTCCAGCGATTATTATCCCGCCAGTTTACTGGATGCAGCCTTTCACTTGGCCAACGATGAGCGCAACGATTATGATCTGGCCACGGCTACTGCATTGATCAGCGTACGGCCGGCAGAAGCGGCCGGTTTGCACGATCGTGGGCGTATCGCGCCGGGCTTGAAGGCCGACTTGTTGTGGTGTGAAGCGGTGGATGATCATTCCCACATTCTTCATGTATGGAAGCATGGACAGCGGGTGTTTTAGACAGTATGGCGAATCTGTTTTATCTGATGGGGCCTTCGGGCAGTGGTAAGGATTCCTTGCTGGAGGGGTTGAGGCAACGGCTTAATGGCGGGTCTCCGGTGTTGTTTGCGCATCGCTATATCACCCGGCACTGGAAGGCGGGAGGAGAGAACCATATCGAACTGAGCCCACAGGAGTTTGATCAGCGCCTTCGATCAGGCCTGTTCAAAATGCACTGGCAAGCCAATGGCTGTCATTACGGCATCGGAACCGAAGTCGATGCCTGGTTGGCCAGCGGTCATTCGGTGATCGCCAATGGCTCCCGTGCCTCGTTGGCAGAGGCACAGCGTTGCTTTGGGGCGAAGTTGGTTCCGGTTCTGGTTGGCGTTGAACCACACCTGTTACGCCGCCGTTTACTGGCCCGAGGGCGCGAGAGCGCGGCGGAGATTGAGGCGCGAGTGTCACGCAGTCTTGAGCTGCAGCACCAGTTACAGCATCAGTTACAACAACAGCTGCCGGACCGCACCTTGCACTTACACAACAATGGCGCCTTGAGTGATGCCGTAACCGATCTGCATCATTTATTGCAGCAACATGTGCGAGAGGCTGTGAGTGTTTGAGATTGAGTTTCTGGGCACGGGGAATGCAGCCGGGGTTCCGGTCTGGGGTTGTGAATGCAGCGCTTGTGCGAACGCCGAACAGCTGCCCGGTCGGCGCCGCCGCAGTGCCTCCCTGGCGTTGCATACTCGCTCCGGGGTGACGTTGCTCGATGCCGGCCTGAGCGATCTGGCCCAGCGATTTCGCTTCGAACAGATTCGCGGCATTCTGTTAACGCATTTTCATATGGACCATGTGCAGGGTCTGTTTCATTTGCGCTGGAGTGAGAGTGAGCCAAAGCTACCGGTTTATCGTCCGGATGATCCAAAGGGTGCCGATGATCTTTACAAGCATCCGGGGGTGCTGGATTTTCAGCCGCCCTTGCAGCCCTTTGTTGAACTGGATCTGGGCGACTTCAGCATCGTACCGCTGCCGCTGTACCATTCCAGGGTCACTCTGGGGTACCTGATATGTCAGGGTGATTTCCGCATGGCCTATCTTACCGATACTGTCGAGCTGCCCGAGGAAACCCGGTGCTACCTGCAGCGCCAGTCATTGAATGGCGTTGTGCTCGATTGCAGCGAGCCGCCCCGGTCCACCCCGCCGCGTAATCACAATGACCTGAACTCGGCACTGGCCTGTTGGCGCTCGATCGGTGCCCCGCGGCTCTGGTTAACCCATATCAGCCATCGCCTGGACTGCTGGTTGCAGCAACCGGGTAACGATCTGCCCGAGGGTGTTCAGCTGGCCGCCGATGGCTTGCGTCTGACCTGTCACCAATTCCGTTGACAAGAACCCCGGTTTGACGCAGTGGCAGGGAGACTGTGCCCTGTGACCGCTCTGTCGAGCCTGAGCGGCCCCTCTGGCTGTGAATCATGGATTGTGTCTAAGGCCACGATCGGTGAAAATAGGCGCCAATTCCGATTCACACGACGGATTCCAGGATATCAAAATCAAATTGGCGCAACGCCTGAACGGGGCTCTGCGGCCCAATCCTGCTAATCCGTGGCTAACCTAGAAGACCCCTACTGATGTCAAACACGTCCATCTTGAATGATGTTGCGCGCCGAAGAACTTTCGCCATCATCTCCCACCCCGATGCGGGTAAAACCACCATTACCGAGAAGCTGCTCTTGCTCGGGCAGGCGATTCAGGTGGCGGGTTCGGTGAAAGGCAAGAAAGGTGATAAAGCCGCGACGTCGGATTGGATGACCATGGAGCAGCAGCGGGGTATCTCCATTACCTCATCGGTTATGCAGTTTCCCTACAAGGATCGAGTGGTCAATCTGCTTGATACTCCCGGGCACGAGGATTTCTCCGAGGATACCTATCGTACCCTGACCGCCGTCGATTCCTGCCTGATGGTGATCGATTCTGCCAAGGGTGTTGAGGCACGTACCCGTAAGCTGATGGAAGTGACCCGGCTGCGTGACACGCCAATCGTCACCTTTATGAACAAGCTCGACCGCGAAGTACGCGACCCAATGGAGCTGCTCGACGAAGTGGAAAACGAGTTGGGTATGCTCTGTGCTCCGGTGACCTGGCCGATTGGCTGCGGTAAGGAGTTCAAGGGGGTTTATCATATTGCTCGGAATGAAACCCTGCTTTACCAGTCGGGTATGGGGCATGCGATTCAGGATATTCGCACCATTGAAGGGCTCGATAATCCCCAGCTGGATGAAGCGGTGGGTGAGGAGCTGGCGGCCCAGTTGCGCGATGAGCTGGAACTGGTGATGGGCGCGTCCAACGAATTTGATCAGGAGCTGTTCCTGCTCGGTCAGCTGACGCCGGTCTTTTTTGGTACCGCGTTGGGCAATTTTGGTGTCGATCATATGCTCGACGGGCTAGTGGAATGGGCGCCTGCTCCGGTAGCGCGGGTGACAGATCTCAGGGAAGTATCGCCGACGGAGGAAAAATTCTCCGGCTTTGTGTTCAAGATCCAGGCGAACATGGACCCCAAGCACCGCGACCGTATCGCCTTTATGCGGGTATGCTCGGGCAAGTACAGCCGTGGCATGAAAATGAAACATGTGCGTATTGGTAAGGATATCAAAGTTGCCGATGCGGTGACCTTCCTGGCAGGGGATCGCGCCAATGTGGAAGAAGCGGTGTCCGGTGACATCATCGGCTTGCACAACCACGGTACGATCCAGATCGGTGATACCTTCACCGAGGGCGAGGCGCTCAAATATACTGGCATACCCCATTTTGCCCCGGAGCTGTTCAAACGTGTGCGCCTGAAAGATCCGCTCAAGATGAAGCAATTACAAAAAGGCTTGCAGCAGCTGTCAGAAGAGGGCTCCACCCAGCTCTTTATGCCACACCGCAACAATGACCTGATTGTTGGTGCGGTCGGGGTGCTGCAGTTTGAAGTGGTGGCTTATCGCCTTAAGGATGAATACAAGGTGGAATGCATCTACGAGCCGATCAGCGTTAATACCGCGCGTTGGGTCGAATGCGACGATGCCAAAATGCTGGAAGAGTTCAAGCGTAAAGCCAACGACAACCTGGCCATCGACGCCGGCGGCCACCTCACCTATCTGGCACCGACCCGGGTTAACCTGAGTCTGACCGAAGAACGCTGGCCGGATATTCGCTTCCGCGCCACGCGAGAGCACTGATTGCTCAAACGACCTGTTTGGGTTTCCTGCTCCGGGTCTCCGCAGACTGGCAAGCGCCAGTCTTGCAGTGATGTGTTTGTTTATTAGAAACGGTAGAGCCAGGACAGCAGTGTGGGTTCGGTACCCGGGTTAGGGGTGCCGATGCCGGCATTGGAGATATGGCCATATTCCAAACGTATCCGGTTGTTAACGGTCGCATCGTAGTTGAGCATCACTCGAGTATAAAACTGCACGTCATATCTCAATGCCCGTGATTCTTCGTCTTCATGGGCATAACCGCCGCTAAAACCCAGTCCCCAGGAAAACGGGTCAGCCAGTGGGAATTCTTTCACTCCGCCAAGGCCAATGTAATAGCCGGAGCGACTGATAAAAACGCCCTGGAGGGTGGGTCGTATGTCCCACCAATTTTCCAGCTCGGGAGCTTCGACAGTAAAGGAAGTGGCGAGCTTGTCGGCGCCATCCAGCGTATCAAACACACCACCGCCGATGCCGACATAGACGCCGTCGGCATACAACGAAGCTGAACTGAACAGGGCGCCGGCGGCGAGTAGTTGAAGGGATTTTTTTATCGAGCGTAAAGATACTATCGGCATAGCAGGTACAGTCCATGTAGGTTGTCTAGGAAACGCCTGTGATTATTTTTTTAGGACGCAAGCCCAATCTAACAAGCGAGTAAAATACCATCAAGGGGTTTTGTTGTTCATACGGCTATGGTCCAAGGACAGAGTAGCGACAGGGGTGGTGGGAAACTCAGAGAATATAAAAACTGTATAAAAAATAGTCATATTTGCGCTGCACCTCAGGTTGGCGGAGCGCAGTACTGGCCGCTCTACAGGCACAGAGGTGCCTTAAAATCGACGATGGGTCATTCTTTGTTAGTAATCAGGATCATGCTCTAATGAAGCAACAATGTAGTGATTGTGGGAGCATCCGGCGATGGGCTCAGGTGTTGAGGTTATCCCTTTTTCGCGATTATTAATCGCTTTTGTGCCTGTACTGCTGATGGTAGCAGTGCTTTTTATATGGTCACTCACCTGGAAGAATGCGCTCTATGCCGTGCTGCGAATGGTGGTGCAATTATTATTGATTGGTTACGCGCTGAACTTCCTGTTTGCTACCGATTCCTCCTTGTTGATTCTTGGTCTACTGCTGGTGATGGTGATTGCCTCGAGCTGGATCTCGCTCAATACGGTCGAGGGTCGGCGGCGGGAGTTACTGGCTCATGCGCTGGTGTCGATAGGCTTGGTTGGAGGATCAACATTGGCGCTGGTGACCCAGGGCGTGTTGGTACTGGATCCCTGGTACGAACCCCGCTTTCTGATTCCCATTGCGGGAATGATTTTTTCCAACGCCTTGACGGCGGTGAGCCTGGCGGCGGAACGTATGGTCGCTGAACAGCAGCGCGGAGTTCAACTGTCCAAGGCTCGCAGTATTGCACTGACGGCATCCTTGATTCCTATTACCAATGCCCTGTTTGCGGTTGGGTTGGTGGCTTTGCCGGGTATGATGACCGGACAAATATTGTCGGGAGTTTCCCCCCTGGTGGCCGTCAGGTATCAGATTCTGGTCATGTGTATGACTTATGGTGCGTCCGGTTTGGCGGCTGCGCTGTTTCTTTATCGCGGCTGGAAAGCTGAGGCGCAAAGGAATACCTGATCTTGAAATCGGTACCACCCTGTCGATTAGGCACCGGTTGGCATTGCGGAAAGTACCAGTGTGAACCTGTCTTAGGCTCGGTAATGTCTTATAGAAGCATTATCGGATTAGCGGCTATTATTATTTCAGGGCTAGGACAACGCTACTTTCCAAGGTGTTTCAATGAAGAAAACCGCACAGATATATTGTTTGGGTAATTACCGCCAGGTAGACACTGCCCACTGTGATATTACTTTCGTTGACTCTATTGAGAGCCTACCAGCGGACGTTGGTGGCTTGTTGCTATTATCGTTGTCCGCGGAGCAACAGGATTTAATCCTGAACCAGCTACATGCCTCTCATCGCTATTGGACCTGGCGAGTCTATGGTCTGGAAGACAGTGCGCGACTTTCGCTGATGGCCGATGGTTTATGGGATGAAGCCCTCTGCCTGGAAGACTACGAGCAGCATCAATCCAAATTAACGTTAATCCATAGTCCCGAGGAGGTAGATCCTCTATTGGGGTGGTTATGGCTGGATAATACTCGCAGTTTGATACCGGTCAAAAGTGGTGATACCCCATCGCTTTATAGCTATCCGTTGCTTGAAAGTATTCACCCGGATCTGGAATCCCCCTACCGCTATCTTATGTCGGAGATCAACCGAGAACTACTGGTGTCTGAACGCCTGGTTGATCGTGTTCGAGTCTGCGGTAACTGCCAGGGAGGACATCTTAACTATGTCGATGTTTGCCCGTCCTGCCATGACTTTGATATTGAATCGAGTCAGTCGCTGCACTGTTTTACCTGTGGTTATGTAGGCGCTCAGGATGAGTTTTTGCGCAGCACCAAACTTGAATGCCCAAAATGTCTGACCCAGTTACGGCATATTGGAGTGGACTATGACAAGCCGATCGAAACGCATCGTTGCAACAGTTGTCAGCAGCGTTTCGCCGAGGCGGAAACGCGAGTCAGTTGCTTTAGCTGTGATCATAAAAATGAGATATCCGATCTGATCGTAAGGCGCATTCATCAGTGCAAGATTGGTTATCAGGGGGATCATAGCATTCGTCATGGTCATCGACTGACAACGCCGGAATTAATGCTCAAGGGCAAAGTAGATGTGGCGTTTTTCAATAGCATACTGGTGTGGTCGAACAAGTTGGCCAAACGTTCCCAGGAGGAGCATTTGATACTTGGACTTTATCTGCCCCGGTTGGATGGTTATGGCAAACTGTATGGAGACGCCAAAATGTTTTCCTTAACGGAACAAATTGCCAGCCGTTTGAATGGTTTGTTTAGAGAAACCGATATTTGCTGCCAGGTCAGAAATGACATGCTGTTGGTACTGATGCCTCATGCCACAGAGCAATCGCTACCCGTTTTGCAGGAGAAAATTGAGAGTCTGGCGGCGTTGATTGAAGAGGATAATTTTTCTCTGAAAGTATTTGCCTGGAAACTACCCGATGAGAACCTGGCTGATGATGCTGCCCTGTGGATCCAGAATAAACTGATGGATGTGTATGCTCTCTGATAGCCTGGCTTTGATGGAATATATCTTCGGCATGGTAGTAGCCAATGCCGAATTGTGGCTATTGTTGCTGCCGATGCTGGTGATCATTGAGTTGCCCCTGGCGCTTGTTATTCTGATCGGTGTGTTTCGCTGGTCTGCACAGAATAGAGACGAACTGCCGGCTACTTATCCCGACATCAGTGTCGTAGTGACCTGTTACGGAGAGGGGGATGCGATCTGCATCACGTTGGATACGCTGGTTGCTCAGCTCTATCCTGGCAAAATCGAAGTGCTGGCCGTGGTCGATGGGGCGACGCAAAATCCCCATACTTATCAAGCGGCGATGAAATCGGCTCGGCAACATCAGGGGCTAGCGATGCGCAATATTCGTGTGATCCCGAAATGGCAACGGGGCGGTCGAGTATCCACGTTGAATGCCGGGCTGGCAGAAGCGTCGGGAGAGATTGTGATGAATGTCGACGGTGATACCTCTTTCGACAACGATATGGTGCTCAATATGCTCAAGCAATTCAGCGACCCGAATATGGTGGCTTCCGGCGGAGCGCTGCGGGTACGAAATTGGAACACCAACTTGCTGACGCGAATGCAGGCGCTGGAATACATGCTCTCGATGCAGGTCGGAAAAACCGGCCTGGCCAACCTTGGCGTTATCAATAATATTTCCGGTGCTTTTGGCGCTTTTAGAAAATCGGTGCTGCGGCAATTGGGTGGATGGGATACCCACACGGCTGAAGATCTTGATCTGACGATCCGCTTCAAGCAATACAAGCGTCGTTATCCAGCCATGAAGCTGGGCTTTACTCCCCATGCGGTGGGCCATACTGATGTGCCGGATACATTAATGGGGTTGATTGGACAACGCCTGAGGTGGGACGGTGATCTGCTGTTTATTTTTTTACGCAAGCATAAAAAGGGGTTAACTCCCCGGTTGTTGGGCTGGGGGAATTTTGTTTTTGTTCTGGTCTACGGGGTTTTGCAAAATGTGTTGCTGCCCTTGCTGATGGTCGTGTTTATGTTGTATCTGGTGGTGGCGTATCCCCTGAGTTTTGTGATGGCGCTAATGGCAATGTTGTATCTGCTCTATTTTTTAATCGGTGCCATGTTTTTTGTCCTGTATCTGTTGCTGGTTTCTGAACGCCCGAGCAGTGATTTTATGATGTTTGTCTGGTTGCTTTTCTATCCGGGCTATCAGTTTTTTATGCGATTGATTACCGCTTTTTCCATGATCAATGAAGTGGTTCGTCGTAGTCATGAGGAGTCGAGTATGGCTCCCTGGTGGGTGTTGAAACGGGGCAATAGATTCTAGCCATGAAAGTAGATTTTCACCTCGAGAAACAGAAAAAACCCACATCGGAGCAAGGTGTGAAGGTGGTCTATGGTCAGGCCAAACGAGGAGGTTACCGGCTGCGCTGGTATCTGACTCTGGCATTGGTTGTTAGCCCCTTATTAGTGATGGGGTATTATCTGTTTCGTAATTATGTGCTGGTGATTGCCCTGGGTGTGGTTACTACGGAACCGGTGACCATTACCGCTACCAACGATGGTATTGTTGATACTTTGCGCGTCGAACCGGGCGAGTCGATCGCAGAAAGCAGTGTATTGCTGACCATGAATAATGCCGTACTGGCGTCGGATATTCGTTTTTTGGAAGCCGAGCTAAGAAAGCTCGATAAGCGCCTGACCGATTCCACAGAAGAGGAACTTGTGGTTTATCAGCAGGCGATTGATGAAGCCAAAACCAACCTGGAGGTCATGGCCAGCATTCGAAAGCGCTATGATACCTACCGCTCCAGCGGCAAGGTATCCGATGTCGATTATGCGGCCATCATCAGTGTCCATAGCCAGGCTGAGCAGTTGGTGAATACCAAAACCGTTGATTACCAGCGTGCCCTGATAGATCGTCAAGTGAGCAAGGCAGCAGGGCCTGTGGCGCAGGCGCAACGGCAATTGATGGGCAATCTGGTGGTTAAAAAAGCCCAGTATGACAGCCTGACGATTGTGACGCCCTATGGCGGTAATATTGTCGATGTTCAGGTGGCAGTTGGCAGTCGAGTATTTATCGGAGATCCATTATTGACAGTATCGAGGCACATCGAACCCAAGGTGGTAGCTTACCTGAATCCTCGCTACCTGAATTCCGCCCGCCAGGGCAGCAAAGCGTCGGTCAAGTTTCCGGATGGTCGGCGTTATAGTGCGACGGTTACCGAAAAAGTGGAGATGACCAGTCGTTTACCAGCCCATTTGGCCAAGCCGTTTGAAGGGCAGCCAGCGCTATTAAAAGTGACACTCACCTTTGATCAGGCGTTGGAAAAAAATATGTGGGTCGAGAGTATTCCAGTCGAGGTGATTTTCTAGAGGCCAAGGTTCAACGAGGGTACCAGAACCACCAGGCGATCAGCACAATAATGCCCAGTCCGATAAGGTTGATGATCAAGCTCATAGTTGCTCCTTACACGCGGCTATGGATTCCGACGGGCGCCCGATTTGTAGATAACGCAGGCGGCTGGCATTGGTTACCACAGTTAATGACGACAACGACATGGCGACTCCTGCGATCACGGGGCTGAGCAAAACGCCAAACAGGGGGAACAAGGCGCCCGCAGCGACCGGAATGCCCAGGCTGTTATAGGCGAAAGCCCCCCACAGATTTTGTTTAATATTGCGCAGCGTTGCTCGGGAGAGTTCGATGGCGTGCGCAATGCCCTGAAGTGAACCTTTTACCAGGGTGATGTCGGCACTTTCCATGGCGATATCGGTCCCCGTGCCCATGGCAAAACCGACGTCAGCCTGCGCCAGGGCCGGCGCATCATTGATGCCGTCGCCGCACATTCCCACCCTTAATCCCTGTTGTTGTAGCTGCTGAATGGCGGCTAGTTTGTCGGCGGGTAAGAGTTCGGCCTGGAAACGAGTAATCGCCAATTCATGGGCAACGCTGGCGGCGTTACTGGCGCTATCGCCGGTGAGCATGATGACGTCAATGCCATCCTGGTGCAGGCGTTTGATAGCGGTTTTGGCGTCGGGTTTTATCGGGTCTTGAATGGTAAATCGGGCCATGGCTTGATCGTCGATGGCCAGGTAAACCCGGGTTCCGGTGGCTAATGGATCAGTATGGTCGAGCGTTGCCAAATCGATACGATTCTCGTTCATCAGGCGCTGATTGCCGAGCAGTAAGCGTTTGCCTGATGCACTGGTTCCGGCAACGCCCAGACCACTGAGAGCGGTGAAATCCGCCAATGACTGTTCTGGTTGCCTATCGTTGCCTGGTTGTTGATTACAATAGTCGATTAACGCCGATGCCAGTGGGTGTTCGGACGCTGACTCCAGCTGCCTGACCTGGGCGAGCAGCAGCTCGGTAGGCTGGGGTGACGGAAGAAAGTGAGCATCAATTACTTTCGGTGTGCCCATGGTCAGGGTTCCGGTTTTATCGACCACAATGACATCGAGTTCGCTGGCTTTTTGCAGGGCGTCACCATTACGGATCAGAATGCCGGATTCAGCAGCACGGCCTACACCAATCATGACTGAAATGGGCGTGGCCAATCCGAGGGCGCAGGGGCAAGCAATGATCAGCACGGTGGTGGCTGTTACCAGCATATGAACGGCGACCGGTTCCGGCCCAATATTGAACCAGATGAGGGCGGTGATCACGGCAATGATCATTACCGCAGGGACGAACACGGCGGAAACCTTATCTGCCAATTGGCTGATGGGCGGCTTGCTGTTTTGTGCCCGTTGCACCATGGCAATAATCTGGCCTAACAGGCTGTCGTTGCCGATGCGGGTTGCCCGATAGAGCAAGCTGCCCTTTTGATTCAGGGTGCCGGCCGACAATTTGTCGCCCTGGCGCTTGCTTACGGCCATGGGCTCGCCCGTTAGCATCGACTCATCAACATAGCTCTTACCTTCCAGTATATCGCCGTCCACCGGGATTTTTTCTCCGGGGCGAACCCGTAACCGGTCACCCAATTGAACCTGCTCCAGTGGCAGATCAAACTCCTGATCTTCGCGTATCACCCTGGCATAGGTTGGCTGCAGGTCCAGTAATCGCCTGAGTGCGGCGCTGGTTTTTCCGCGGGCTCGTATTTCCAGTGCCTGTCCCAGATTGATAAGCCCGATGATCATCGCGCTGGCTTCAAAGTACAGCGCCCGGGCTGCCGATGGCAGTATCTCGGGCATCAGAACGACGACCATGGAATAGAGCCAGGCGCTGCCGGTGCCGATCGCAATTAACAGATCCATATTGGCGCTGCGGTTGTGGATCGCATGCCATCCACCCTTAAAAAAATGACTTCCGGCGCCGACCAATACGGCCAGTGTCAACACTCCCACGATGCCCCAAAGCCATTGGTCGCTGTGGCTTTGAACGGTCATCTCAATAAAGAAGCCCGATAGCATAAGCGGTATGCCCAGCAGTAATCCTGCGGCGGCGTTTCGTACCCGGCGCTGGTATTCCTGTTGCTCCAGGGCTTGTTGTTGATTGTGCGCTTGCTGGCCGTCCCGGATGAGTTCGGCGCCATAACCTGAGGCCTTGATGGCATCGATCAGTCGTTGCGGTAACACCTCACCCTCAACGGAAGCTCGGCGGGTGGCAAAATTGACCTCTACCAGAGTAACGCCCTGAACACTGTGCAGAGCGTTGGTGATGCTGTTTACACAACCGGCGCAGGTGATTCCCTGCAGTGCCAGTTGCAGGGCAGGTGTCTTTGTCGAGTGTTGACGGGTGGTCTGTTGATCGCCCTCTGCTTCAGAGGGGCTTGCCGTGTCGGAGGCCTGAGCGTCGGGCTCGGGTAGATAATCCAGATCCTTTAACAGTGCCTTGATCCGGGCATCGTCGAGCTGGGAGTGAAGTTGCAGAGTCTGGGTGGTCAAATCCGCATCGAGGCAGGCATCGGGATCGAGTTGTTGTAACCGATCGCGGATTTTCTTCACGCAACCCTGACATTTGACGCCTTGCACTGGGATGTAACGGACCTGGTTGCGCAGCAGACTGGCTTTATAGCCAGCGGCTTCTATCAGTGCTTGCAGGCGAGCTGGAGTCAATTTTGATTGAATGCGAGCCTGCTGGTTGTTCAGGTCGATGTCCAGTTCTGAAGACGGCTGCTCCTGTTGCAAGCGCTGACGAATCTTGTTGACGCAATTATTGCAATGGAGGCCGTCCAGCTGCCAAAAGCTGACTTCATTCATTGGATGTCTCCTGCTGGTCGCTATCCCAATGTTCGATTAATCGACAAATGGTATGACCGTCCGGTAGGCCGTCGGGCATCTCTTGCCAACGATCCAGCGCGTTTTCCATTCGATGCAACAAGGTTTGAAGTTCCTCGATCTGCTGCCGCACTTTGGGCACCCGCTGGCTTAACAGATCTCGCACCATGGGGCAGGGGGAACTGGCACTGTGCTGGTGGTGCAGAATCTGCTCAATTTCTTGCAGACTGAATCCGAGAGTACGAGCCTGCTGGATAAAGCGCAGTTGGCGCAAGGCCTCTTGATTAAAGTGTTGATAGCCGTTGTCGGGATCTCGCGTGGACATCAATAGCCCCTTGCGAGCGTAAAAGCGCACGGTGTCCGTCGTGACATGGGCTGCCTCAGCAAGCTGTTTGACTCTCATACGGGTCCCCTGGAAGCGGAGTGATTGGAGTAGAGCTATCGCGATACCTTCAGTCTAAACCTATGTGTAACACACAGGTCAAGCGGTTGGCTTGATCTGTATTCGTTCGTTGCGAAAAGTGCCGTGACTATCGGTACAAGCTGGTTGTTTACGGAACCCTTACCATCCCTATAACCCGACTATAGGAAGTTGCGCATAGACTGGATCATGAAGACAGTAAACAAATAACCCATGAGGGAGAACGACAATGAAAATGCGTTGGTTAGTAGCACCGATCTTGTTAAGTGGCGCGGCGATGGTAATGGCACAGCCTGGTGGTTGGGGTGGCGGAAATATGGGCGGCCCTGGTATGCAGGATGGTCGTATGGGCAACTTTTTAGAGGCTCTGGACTTAACCGATGAGCAGAAGCAAAAAGCCAAAACCTACATGCAAGAGCGCCGCGCCGATGGTATGGCCAAGCGATTGGGGCTGGATGAGAAACAGCAACAGCAATTGGCCGATTTGATGGAGAAGAATCAGGCAGAGCGGACGGCCTTGATGGAAAAATACGGTTTTACCGATGAAAAACGTCAGGCATTCTATAAAGAGATGCGCACCATGCGCGATGCCCATAAAGATGCCATGAAAAATATTTTGACCGAAGAGCAGCAGGAGAAGATGGCGGCTCGCGGTGGCCGTGGCTCTAAAATGAAAGGTGGTCAAGGCGGTAAAGGTCATGGCATGGGAATGGGTGGTGGATACGGCATGAACGGTGGCTGTAATATGGATAATGGCTACGGGCCTCGCTGGTAAGAGGTGCGGGTTGAAATGTGCAATGGCATTCACTCCATCGTCTAACGGTGAGACACTTTCGTTAGAGTGAAATCAGGGAGCCTGAAAAGGCTCCCTGTTCGCGTGATGAACTTTAAGAGGTGGGCATAATGAGCCGGTTGCTGTTGGTGGACGATGATCGTGAGCTTTGCGAATTATTGGTGGAATACCTGGCCATTGAAGGCTTTGAGGTGGATGCTGTTCATGACGGTGAAGCTGGCGTTGATGCCGCATTAACGAATCAACACGATCTGGTGCTGCTGGATGTCACCTTGCCTCGCCTCAATGGTTTTGATGTTTTGAAACTAATACGCCGACAGTCGGCAATTCCGGTGCTGATGTTAACCGCCAGAGGTGATGACGTGGATCGCATTATCGGTTTGGAAATTGGCGCCGATGACTATCTGCCCAAACCCTATAATCATCGTGAACTGGTGGCTCGCATTAAGGCTATTTTGAGGCGGGGAGAGTTACGGCAGCAACCCGCTCGAGCAGAGACGAGTCAGCGTTTGCAGCTGGAGGATCTGGAACTCAACCTGGCCAATCATGAAGCGACGCTGGGTGGCCAGCCCCTGGAGCTTACGGCAACGGAATTTATCGTATTGCGAACGCTGCTGGAGCGTTCGGGACAGCTTATCTCCCGGGCAGAATTGACTGAACTGGCCCTCGATCGCCGCCTGGTTCAATACGATCGTGCGATCGATATGCACGTCAGTAACGTGCGCCGTAAATTGGGAAATAAACCCGATGGTAGCCCGCGCCTGAAAACAGTAAGAGGTTCAGGCTACTATTATATCGTCGATAGCAGTGCGCACTAAGATGTTTAAGAGGCTGCAGATTCTGTTGGTGCAACGCTTGTTCTGGAAGGTTTTTCTCTGGTTCTGGCTGGCAATGATCGTGATGATCTTTTCAGTGGCTATCACCATACTGGTGAGCCTTGACCCGGATGCGCTGCGTGAAGAACGCCAACACCTGCTTGCTAACCTGGACCATGCAGCCCAGCGAATGGAGCGTTTTGCCTTGCATCAGCGGGGCCGGCATAGCCCTCCCGGGCGCCCCCCCGTGTTTATCTCGTTCCCGGAAAATAATGAGCGTATTAAAGAACGCCTCGCCAAGGTTCTGGTGCGCATGAATGAAGCGCCTTTACTGGATCATTACCTGTTCAGTGTCTCCGGAGAGAGTTTATTGCCTCATTCGCCACCGGAAGTCAGCCAGTTCATGGCCCGCTATGGAACACATACTGAACCCGTGATTCGTCGGGTCGAGGGACGTTTGCTGGTAGGCCCCCGGTTGATGGATCTTCGTGGTGAGCAGTACCAGTTGGTTATGAGTATGGAGCCGCCATGGTTGGGGGCCCGTATTCTATTTGCCAGCAGCACACATCTGAGTGTGGTATTCATTGCCATTGTGGTGTCAGGTTTATTCAGTGGTTTGATGTCCGCATCTCTGATTCGCCCCTTGCGACATTTGCAGTTGGCTGCACAGCGCATAGCGGGCGGTGACCTCAGCTCTCGAGCTGGAGAACCTTTAGTGCAGCGGCGCGATGAGGTGGGCGACCTCGGTCGCGATTTCGACCGGATGGCAGACCAGCTCGAACGCTTGGTCAGTGGTCAGCAGCGATTGCTTAGGGACGTATCCCATGAGCTGCGCTCTCCCTTGACTCGATTACAGATATCTCTGGCGCTGGCTCGCAACAAGAGTGAAGGCTTGATTGATGCGCAATTGGATCGCTCTGAACGTGAAATCCAGAGGTTGAATCAACTGATCGGGCAAGTGATAGAGTGGTCTCGAATTGACAGCAGTCACCAGGCTGGGCAACCCACCGATCTGGACGCCCTGATTCAGTCCGTTGTGGAAGATTGTAATTTTGAAGCACAAGCTCGAGGCTGCAGCGTTGTTTTGTCCGGTCCCTCCCTGGGTTCTATCGAGGGAGATGGCGAGGCGTTGCGCAGTGCGCTGGAAAATATCATTCGCAATGCGATTCGTTTCTCCCCCGAAGCAGGACAGATCGAGGTCAACACTCGAGTAACCGGTACCCTGATTGAGATAGACATTGAGGATCAGGGGCCGGGCGTCCCCGAAGAAGCCTTGGAGGCCATGTTTCAACCCTTCTATCGTGTCGATGAAACCCGGGGGGAAGAAAACAGCGGCTCCGGATTGGGCACCGCCATCGCACGGCGAGCGATTGAGCGGCACGGCGGCACGATCGTCGCCAGTAATCGTCAACCTGGCTTGTGTGTTCGGGTAAGCTTGCCTTATCGCCGCTAAGTTGGTGGGCGCTGAAAGGAATCTCGATTACAATGGAAGGCAGGATCTCTGGGAATGAGATCGCATCAATAAATAATTAAGTACATTAAATATGGATAGGGTCTGGTGAGTTGCCGTACCACTTCCTGGAGATTTCTACATGTTGAAGACCACCCGTTTACTAGCTGTTTTGTCCCTGTCTCTCTCCAGCAGCCTGCTGTTTGCTAACAAGATAGAAACCATCGATGCAGAGTTTCTGGCCAAGACCAAAGAGCAGTTTATGGCGCTGGATAGCCAGAATCTGGGTTACCTCAGCTACGAACAGGCCCGAGTTTTGATGCCATCGGTGGCTGATCAGATTGATAAGGTAGACCTTAACCGCGATGGTCAGGTGACCTGGACCGAAGTCGAACACACATTACGTTCCTTCAACGATGCGCTGGATTCCCGAGCCGCGAAGGAGATCCGCGAGCTCGACTACAGTACTAAATAGCCCAGGCAAACTTGGCCTGGTCAGGGTTGGCGGGCCCCAATGGCGGTCATCGATTGTCTGATCACCCGCATTGAATGCCAGGCGGTTACAGGTTGTTTCTGTACCGGTATGAGCTGTTATCGCAAACAGGTTTAGGTCTTTATAAGGGAGATAATGATGACCAGTCCAATGCGGATGCTGTTGTTGGGGTGTCTGTTAGCGGTGCCGTTGTTGAATCCGCTTTACGCCGCGACTGAAGCCGATGAATCGTTGACCCAGGAAAGAATAGAAGAAACCGCGGTACCTACCAGCCCACCAGCCATGAAGGGCATGGTGGTGTCGGTTAACCATCGAGTCGATCGTTTTGTCGAAGAGTTTGGCGATCTCAAGCTGGCCTTGCATCAGCTGCCATCGCAATACCATCAGATGGTTAATACCCTGTTGTCCGATGGCGAAACGGCCAGCGGTTTATTGATGATGCTGGTCCTGATGCTGGCCGTAGGCATCGGCGTAGAAAAACTGTTGGCATTCAAGTTCGCTCCCTTGACTCGCAAGATGGAAGCCCAGCAAGAGTCGCGCTGGTATATCAGGCTGCAGTACATGTTTCTGGGCATCCTGTTCCGTTTTGCCTCTTTACTGGCGTTTGCCTTATCTGCCCTTGCCGTTCCCGCTATTATCTATGATTCGGGGGCGCCCCCACGATTGCTTTTGGTTAGTGTACTGACGGTGGTTGTGGCTGTACGGGTTATGACCATTGTTGCCGGCGCCATTCTTGCCCCATGGGCAAAAGGCATTCGTCCTTTACCCCTTGAGTGCCCCCAGGCTCGCCGATTGTATTACTGGGTATTACTCATCACGATCATTTACTCGGTAACCAGTCATGGCTCCGGGCTATGGGTGGCGCTGGGGTTGCAGCACGAACTGGTGTTGGCCTCCGTGGTGCTGGGCGGGCTGATTATGGCGCTGACCATTGTGCTTATGATGTGGGCGGAGCGTTTGTCGATTAACCAGATGTTCGCCGAAGGCTTGTCCCCCAATATATCTCCGGCACGTCAGATGTTAGCCCAGTCCTGGCCTGTGTTGGCAACCGCCTGGATTCTGTTGTTGTGGGGTATTTGGGGCTTTAATGTTTTTATCGAAAACACCGCGGTGGTGGAGAAAATCAGTCTCGCCTGGTGGGTCACCATTCTGTTTCCTGTGCTGGATCGGTTGGTGTATGCGTTGCTGTCCAGGGTGGTGTCCCTGCCTATGCTACAGGCCGGCCGCTTCCCCCAGCGCGCGCCTCGTGTGGTGGCAATTTTGTTGAACGGCTTTCGTTTGATTCTGGTCGCGGCAACCCTGATTACGCTGAGTGAAGCCTGGGGTATGGGCTCGTTCCAGATGATGAAAAGTGATGGCGGTCAGATGGTGCTGGATCGTCTAGGTGATGTGCTGGTGATTCTGTTGCTGGCTTATGTTGTCTGGGAAGTAGTGCGTACCCTGATTGAGCAGAGAATGCCCGAGGAAGATGAGGATGCCGACGCCGCCCCGGAAGGGGAAGGCGGCGCCGGGGGGGCGACTCGAACCGAAACCCTGTTGCCGTTGCTGCGCAGCTTTATTTTTGCAATTTTGGTGGTCGTAGTGGTGCTGACCATATTGCACAGTCTGGGAATACAGATTGGCCCATTGGTTGCGGGTGCCGGGGTTGTGGGTATTGCGGTTGGTTTTGGGGCTCAGAAACTGGTGCAGGATGTGATTTCAGGCATTTTCTTCCTGCTCGATGATGCTTTTCGCCGGGGTGAATATATTGAAACCGGGGGGTTGCGGGGTACCGTGGAGAAGATCTCCATGCGTTCCATGCGCCTGCGTCATCATTTGGGTGCGGTGCAAACGATCCCTTATGGGGAGATTGCCACGGTTAAAAACCTTAGCCGAGACTGGATTACCATGAAGCTCGAGCTGCGCCTGCCGTACGATACGGATATCGAGAAGGTGCGTAAAATTATCAAGAAAGTGGGTCAGGAGATGCTAACCGATGAGGAGATGGGCCCAAGCTTTATTTTGCCGTTGAAATCTCAAGGGGTTATGCGAGTCGAGGAATCGGCACTGATCGTGCGTATGAAATTTACCAGTAAGCCCGGCGAGCAGTGGATTATTCGGCGTGAAGCCTATCGCCGGGTTCGAGATGCATTGCAAGCGGCCGGCATCACCTTTGCCCATCGGGAGGTGCGGGTTCGGTTACCGGAAGAGCTGGAGCACGAGCATGAGGACTCGGCGATGAATTCTCAGGCGGCAGCCAATTCAGCCTCGGGTTCGGATTCTGTCAGCCCGGATTCAGCGCCGCAGAAATCCTCTGCTGCGTCCGGGGAGCAACAGGGTTCAGCCGATGAACAGGCTTCGCGTCGGGAAAAGCTGGTCGAGCAGGTAACTGCCGCCGCTACCACGGCGGTTATCGCCTCTGAGTTGGCTCGACAGCAAAAGTTGGATGGTGCCGAAGATGGCGGTGACGAAATGTAGACCCGTGCCAGCGAGCAATATTGCTCGCTGGGATTACATCTCCTGGAACCGCATCGACAGGTCGATGGCGCGACAATCCTTGGTCAGCGCGCCGATGGATATATAGTCGACGCCGGTCTGGGCGATGGCCAGTAAACTATTGCGGGTGATGCCTCCTGATGCCTCCAGTTTGGCGGGGGCTTGGGAACTCCGGTTGAGCGCGACTGCTTGCTTGAGCTGTTCGATGCTGAAGTTATCGAGCATTACGATGTCGGCCCGGGCCCTGAGTGCCTGCTCAAGTTCGTCGATCGATTCCACTTCTACTTCTACGGGTTTTCCCGGGGTGTATTGGCGCGCCCGTTCGATCGCCTGTCGAATGCCGCCACAGGCATTGATGTGGTTTTCTTTGATAAGAAAGGCGTCAAATAAACCGATACGATGGTTATGACAGCCCCCCTGCGTCACCGCATATTTCTGTGCGGTGCGCAGGCCGGGAAGGGTTTTGCGCGTATCAAGCAGGCGAACCTCGGTTGTTGCCACCAGATCCGCGTAGCTTTGGCACAAAGTGGCAGTGCCTGACAGGGTTTGCAGAAAATTAAGCGCACAGCGTTCGCCGGTTAACAGGCTGCGGGCAGAACCGCTTAACCGAAACAGCTCGGTATTGGCCGTCACTTGTTGCCCTTCATCGACCCGCCAGGCGACTTCGACGTCGGGATCGAGTTGGCGAAAGACCTCATCGACCCAGGCCCGGCCACAAATGGTGGCGTCATCGCGGCTGATCACCCCTGCCAGCCCTTTTTGATCAGCAGGGATCAGGGCTGCGGTGATATCACCCGAACCGATATCTTCCTCTAGGGCCCAGCGTACACAGCGTTCGATATCCTGGGAAATGATGGTCATGGTGATAGGCGCCTGTTCGATGAATGCAGGCGGCGAATTATAAGGAGGTTTGGGTGGCCTGTTAAGCGCTCACCAACGCCTTATTGACCCTTTTTGACGGGTGACAGGAGCGTGATGATACTGATTAGCGTATGAAATGCCGAATAGAAAAAGCACAGCTAGCCTGCCGGCAACAGACGAAGGGTCAGTTCTTCGCCGCGTTGGGTAAATTCAAGCTGGCGAAGGGCGCTCATACCCAGCAGAACCTCATTGCCGTGCATGGCGGGATTGATCGTGGCAGAAACATCATGAAGTAAAATGTTGCCAAGTTTGAGTTGGTCAATACGGGTGTTGTAAACCTGGACCCGGCCGTTGGCGGTTTGGGCGTAGCTGGGGAGACCTCGCTTTAAACCGATCTCTTTGGCCAGATCGCTCGCAACGACCACGGCCGTAGCGCCAGTGTCCAGAAGCAGGGTGGCATTGTGGCCGTTAATGGTGCCCCCGAGCACATAATGACCATAGCGATTCTGCTTGAGCACCAGCTCAGGGTTGCCCTGGATGTCAGTTTGGGTGGCGGGAGTAGCATTGGGGTTGTAGAGCTGTTCTTCGACACCGGCAAAGTAACGGGTCAGCAGCACCAGCCCAATGATCCAGGCGACGGCCATCATCCAGCGTCCGGAGCGTTTGTGAGGGTTATTTTGAGTCATATCGCATTATAAACAGACCCCCTTGTCAGGGCATAGCGGGAACCGGTATCTATCCTATATTTTCAAATGTTCTGAAAAGTTATTGTTTTAAGTAGAACAGCAATAAAAAAGATGGAAAATTGACACAGATATAGAGTCTCTGTGACATAGCTCCCGAACGGGCAAAAATATTGGGCTAGAGAGCGTAATATCGTTTTATACTGGCTTCCACACAATGGCCAGGATAGCCATTTGAAACTATCAGTACTTCAAGGAATGGGGCTGGAACGGGGGATGACGATCCCAGGTCGGGTTGAATAGAGAAACCCGTCGAGATTGGAGAGGGTGCGATGACGAAAGATTCCAAGGTTGTATCGCTGGCGCAAGCCAGTGGCAGCAGCGCGCCTGGACTAAAGCTGGCCAGACCACTATTAAAGATTCGCCAGCAGGGTATTAAACAGTTGGCGGTTCTGCTTAGAGGTCTTTTTGACAACGCCGACGATACCCTCTTTGAGATGGCAGATAAGGCTGGCTCTAACTCCGAACAAAACGTCTACTTCGAAGCCATGCGTGACCTGCGAATGAAGCGTCGGGTCATGGAGTCCAAGTTCTATAAGGCGATTGATGAAGGTTTTCAGGGCTTGGCCAAGGCCGAAACCCCCGAAGTCTCGCTGGGCAGTGTTTCCATGGACGGCCTCAGCGTGTTGCAGAACGACGAGCTTGAGCAATCTGTCGCCGTAGAAACCATGGTTTCGCGTGTGGTTAATCGCGATCAGGGAATGGCCCTGACCCATCTCACAACCCGTATCGATTCCCTGGTTGGGCGCAGTATCAACCAGAACAACAATCCGATGGGACCAAAACTCCTCTGCGAGTCTTTTTGTGTCGCCTGTAAAGAGCTTGATGTTGAGATCAAGGTTAAATTGATTGTTTTCAAGCTCTTTGAAAAATACGTTCTCAATCAAATTGAAAAACTCTACGTCGAGCTGAACCATACGCTGGTGTCCGACGGTGTGCTGCCTGGTCTTTCCATGACTCCGCAGGCCCGCAAGGCAGCTGTTCAGAGGCGCTCTCTGGATCAAGCGCCCCAGGTCGCCTCAGACGCAGCCGCCCCAGGTGGTGCGAGCGCCCAGACTGAGGCTGGCGAACCCCAGGCTGCTGAGCTTCATATTGCCCAGCAGGTATTTGGCACCCTGCGTACTTTGTTGGCGCGTTCAGGCGTGACCCAACGTGAACCTGTTAGTGGCTCCTCCGCAGGGCCAGCCAGTACCGCCAGTCAGCAAGAGTTGATGGGCATGCTGTCCCAATTGCAGCAAAGTACCGAACAGCTTGAGCCTGACAGCGCGCCATCCCAGGGCGAGGTGGAGGACGTCAGAGGTGCTCTTCATGGCTTAATGTCCAACGAGCAGCGCAATGCTTCCCTCAGCAGTGTGGATGATGATGCTATCAATCTGGTGTCCATGCTGTTTGAGTTTATTCTCGACGATAAAAATTTACCCGAGAGCGTTAAAGCGCTGTTGGGGCGCATGCAGATCCCCATCCTGAAAGTGGCTGTGATCGACAAGGCGTTTTTCAGTAAAGGATCCCACCCTGCCCGTAAGCTGCTCAACGAAATGGCGTCGGCGGCTATGGGCTGGAACGATCAGGACAGTAAAACTCAGGATCGCCTGTTCCAGAAAATGGAGCAGGTTGTCTTTCGGATTCTGCGCGAATTCGAAGACAATATCTCGATCTTTAACGAATGTCTGGATGATTTTCTGGGCTTCGTGGTCCGGGAGCAACGCCGCAGCGAGTTGATGGAACAGCGGGTTCGTGATGCAGAAGAAGGTCGTGCAAAAAGCGAAGCGGCTCGCAATGCTGTGCAACAGGCCTTGGCCGATAAAATGGTCGGTTTATCTCTGCCTTCAGTGGTCGTGAGCTTGCTCGAAGACGCCTGGAGCCGGGTGATGATGCTGATCTACCTGAAAGAGGGCGACCAATCACCGCGTTGGATTCACTCTCTCAAGACGGTGGATGCCCTGATCTGGAGTGTTAGCCCGATCAACGACGCAGAAGATCGAAAGAAGTTGTTGAAGATGGTTCCGGGTTTGCTGAAGCAGTTACGCCTCGGGCTCACCGAAATTGCCTTCGACTCTTTCGCCATGAACAAGTTGTTTGCCGAGCTGGAAGCGATCCATCTGAGTAGCTTCAAACCCAAGCAGCAAGGGAATCAGCAAGAGGTGAAGTCCAAGGTAGCCAATATTGTGGCGCCACCCCTGGAGGCACCCAAAGCGGCTCCGGCTAGCCCTGTAAACTCTCCAGACAACGATTCAGCACTAACCACAGTAAAGCAGGTAAAGTCTTCCGAAGCCGCCCCTGAGATCGAGCCAGTACAAGCGGTTCATGTTCGTCTCAAGGGGGTTGAGCCTGTTGCCCCTGAACCCGAAGCCGAAACCGTTGAGTTGGCCGATGATGATCCTAGCTATCGCCTGATCGATAGCCTGAAAGTTGGGGCCTGGGTAGAGTTTAACGAAAGTGAAGAGAATCATTTCCGTTGCAAATTGGCCGCTCATATCAAGGTCACCGGCAAGTACATCTTTGTGAACCGTACCGGGGTTAAAGTCGCAGAGAAAACCCGTAACGGTCTTGCTGTTGAATTGCGAGATGGTGGTATGAGATTGCTCGATGATGCCCTGTTGTTTGATCGGGCTCTTGAATCGGTTATCGGTAACCTGCGACAAATGAACCCAAATGCCCGGTAATGCATAAGATTGCGGTATTCGGGAAAGGCAGCTGATAAGCTGCCTTTTTGTTATATGTTTCTGAGTTAGCATCCATGTTTACATTGACCCGTCAGGGCTTGATTGAAGGCGTTCGCTTCCTGGCATCTCCCAACTGTGAAGAACGACCCGAGAATACGGATATTTCCCTGTTGGTGATCCACAACATCAGTTTACCGCCGGGTCAATTTGGTTCGGGTGATATCGTCGATTTTTTCCTCAACCGACTTGATAGCGGTCGTCATCCCTACTTTCGGACGATCTGTGATTTACGAGTCTCTGCACACTTGCTGATCGACCGCCAGGGCGAGGTCATTCAGTTTGTTCCCCTGCAACAGCGTGCATGGCATGCGGGTGTGTCCTGTTATGAGGGTACTGAGAATTGTAACGATTTCTCTATCGGTATAGAGCTGGAGGGCTGTGATGACGAGCCTTACACTGATGTCCAGTACCGTCTTCTGGCCAGTATTTCACAGCTCCTGTGTGAGCATTATCCTGCCCTGACGCCGGAGCGTATTTGTGGCCACAGCGATATTGCACCTGGCCGTAAGACAGACCCCGGGCCTGCATTTCGCTGGGATTATTTTCGCTCATTGCTATTTGCGGGCAATGAATCAGGGGCAACGATTGTTTGAGGCTTGGGTCGTTAAGGTTTGCTTTGCTTAATCAAACGGTCTTAATGAATCCCAAGCACCGCCAGTTCGTCAAGTAATCGCTGGTGTTCGGGCAGGTGAATCCCGGCCTGCCTGGCTTGCTCGATCACAAATCCATTCATAAACGCCAGTTCTGTAGTTTTACCGCGCTGGACATCCTGGTAAGTGGAGGAGAAGTTCTGTGCGGTATCCTTCGCGATGGTGCGCACCTGCTGAATAAGGTCGAGCCCCGGGTCAATTCCCAGATTCTGGAAGAGTTGGATCGTTTCCCGGCTTAAAGCATCCATACGGTCGCAATAAGGGGGGCGAAGCAGATCGCCATTTTTGCAGCCATAGAGTGCAGTCAACCCATTGATACTGCTATTAATCGCGAGTTTTAACCACAACCTGTTGGTAATGCAGGGGTCACATTTTACGGTTAGCTCACTGCGTGAAAGATCTTTTGCAATAGCCCTGCTTTGATCATCTACTGGTTCAGAATTTCGATTCAGCTTGCCAAGCCAGCTGGTTCCGTAACCCGCATGGACGACCTCCCGGTTAGTGGCAACATAAGCGCCTTCAGTTGTGCTCAGGCAGTAGATATCAAACTGAGGGAAGCTCGTTATTATCGCTTGTTGGCTACCCATTCCGTTTTGGCAGAGAACGACCAAAGCCCCGGGGGCAAGGAAATTTTGCGCCTGAACGATCGCTTGGAAGGCTTCCGGTGCTTTACAGCATAGGAGTAATTTATGGATCGGAGTCTGGCGTTCGTGCAATGTCGTACGGGGGACAGCAAGCTGGATCGGCTCCGCTGAAGGTGTATCGCGAAAAGCCAGGGGCGTCGGAGTCGAGATCGGGTGGCGAACCAGCAGCTCTACTTCAACGCTCTGCTGGAAAAGTTTGGCAGCCCACAGTGATCCAATGGCGCCCGCTCCGAGGATGACCCAGGGTAGACTAGTGCTGGATGCCTCGGCACCCTGATATGATGATCCCGACATGGCCGATTAGTCACCGGTCGGGGAGCGATATTCGCATTCCAGGATGCGACTGCTATCAATTTGCTGGCTCGACTCCTGCTGCAGCCACTCCAGTATCGACTTGGCGTCAATGTCACCTTGACGGGCATCGACGCCACACAGCAAGGTGCTGGCTTGAACCGAAACGAAGCCAGCTGAGGTTTTAAAGGCTTTGAGATTGATACCTTCGTGGATGCGCTTAAAACTGCCACTGCTGCACTGATGCAAGCTGGGTATGGTGGAGACAACCGCAAACTGGGTCGGCTCCAGGCGACAGGCGGTATCCAGCGGTCGCACTAGCTGATCCAGACGGCGACCAACGCCACGCACGACCTCATCGATGATGGTTCGGCTGTATCTGGCTTTCAGGCGCTCTGTTTGCTGAATATCGATCAATAACAGGTACGCGGCCTGATTGCGCTCTTGGACATATTTAAGGCTTTGCTGGAGTTTTTTTAGCATATACCGGCTGTTGCCCAAGCCGGTTAAGCCGTCAACCAGGTTTTGACTGCGCAGACGTTGATTGTTTTCCAATAACAACTGGTTCTGGTTAAGCAGCTTGTTCTGGATCGCCGACATACGTTGTGCGGCAAAGATTCTCGGGGGTAGCTGTTCGTTCATCACGGACTTGTGAATGAAGTCATCTACCTGACGATCGAAGGCTTCTTCTACGGCATCGATACCCTCCTTGGCGGTCAGCAACAGGATGTAGGTGAAGTGGTTGCTGGCTTCATCAAGTTGACGGACCCGGCTGGTGAGCTCGAGCCCATCCATTTCTGGCATTAGCCAATCGGCAACCAAAATGCTGACCGGGTTACTTTCGAGTTCGTTGAGAGCTTCAATCGCGCTGGTGGCATATCGTATGTTGCTGAAACCGGTGCGTTCCAGAGTGCGGCCGATCATGGCGCTGCTAAATCGGGCATCGTCAACCACCATAATGGAGCAATTAGGATCGATCATTTATTCCCCTTCGCCGTGTCCGCCAGATTGGTGTGCCATGTCACCAACCAGCATTAAGATACGCTATAATACCCGATTTGGTGCCGTGGCACTGTGCCTGCACTTTATGATCTGTTTTGCTCCCTCCCGGAGCCGTACTGAATACAAGGAATTACCATGCCTTCATTTGATACCGTTTCTGAAGTAGACATGCAAGAGCTGACCAACGCGGTCGATCAGGCCAGTCGTGAACTCGAGACTCGATACGATTTCAGGGGGGTGGAAGCGGCGTTCGAACGCAATGAAAACAAGGTCACAATGGTGGCCGAAGCCGATTTTCAGCTGCAACAGTTACTGGAAATCTTAAAAGGCAAGCTGATCAAGCGTAGTATCGATGTGAAATGTCTGGATGTGGCAGATCACTATGCTTCGGGCAAACAGGTAAAACAGGAAGTGACGATTCGTGAAGGCCTGGATAAAGAGATCACCAAAAAAATCGTCAAGTTGATCAAGGACTCCAAGGTCAAGGTGCAGGCGGCTATTCAGGGTGACAAGGTGCGAGTAACCGGCAAGAAGCGCGATGATTTGCAGCAGTGCATGGCGCTACTGCGTGAGGCCGAGCTGGATCTGCCACTACAGTTTAATAATTTTCGCGACTAGCCAGCCAATGTGTTCCTGACCGGGGCGGACTGCACTGGTCAGGAGTTTTAACCGCCAATTATCCGCGTTCCCAACGGAACAGGCGCGATGCCAGGGCAACAAATAGAAGGGTCATAACCCCCAATGCCAGCAGGTGGTGGCCCACATCCAGCAAGCCGGCCCCATCGATCATCACGGATCGTGCCGCAGCGACGATATGGGTCAGTGGCAATAGCTGTGCGAATGATTGCATCCAGGGATGAGCCCCTTCCAGTGAAAACCAGACGCCGGAGAGGAACATCATCGGCCAGCTACAGATATTCAAAAGTCCACCTGCCAGTTCTTCACTGGCGGTATGTGCGGCGATTAACAGCCCTAAAGAGATCATGCTGATCGCCCCCATCAGGGCAACCAGTAATAGCGCCAGGTAAGAGCCGAGCATAATGAAATCTATTAACAACTTGCTGCCGATAAAAATCAGGCTACTGATGGTCAGGGTAATCATCAATCGGGATGTGACCTGCGCGCTGACAAATTGGGCGGCGCTGATTGGGGTTGCTTGCAGGCGTTTGAGTACGCCATTTTTGCGGTAGCGAACGATTACATACCCGACCCCGAATAATGAACTGAACATCATGTTCATACCCAGGATGCCCGGCATAACCCAGTCGAGGTAACGCACGGCTCGCCCGCTCACGGATTGACGAAGGTGGGGGGATTGTTCTGCCTGCTCATCGGTCGTTAGTAGTGCTTGCAAGAAGTAGCCGTTGCGGCTGTCCGGGTTAATCCAGTAGCGAGTAGGCTCTCCAGCCTCCAGCAGTAAATCGATCTGGTGGTAACGTACTCGATCGATCCCTGTCTCGCGGTCTTTAAAGGCGACCCATTGAATGTAATCAAGATGTTGTAGCGGTAAGGGTTGTTGGGAAGGTTGATCCACATAGCCTACCTTGAACAGATCTCGCTGTTCGTTAGAGAAGGCAAAGGAGAATCCGATGACGATAAAGATCGGCAGAATCAATGACCAGGCCAGCGCCGATCGGTCACGAAGATATTCCTTGTTGCGGGCCAGCAATAGAGCCAGAAAAGCGCGCATCTATTCCCCTCTCAGTTGGTGTCCGGTCAATTTAAGAAAAAGATCATCGAGCGTTCGATTGCGTATTTTCAGACCGGATAGTGGAATCCCGAGGGCTATAAATTGTTGCAGTGTTGATTCAACTGAGGGGGCAAAAAACTCTATTTCGTGTCCGTTTGCCTGACAGGGGATATCGATCTTATCGAGCTGATTTTTTACGGCACTCTCAGGCAGGCTGATACAAAGATCATTGAAATGACGATGTAGCAGGCTTTCGGGAGATCCGCTGTCGATGATGCGGCCGCGATCAAGAATCAGTAATTGGTCGCACAGGAGCTCCGCCTCATCCATGTAGTGGGTGGTTAGCACCAAGGTCTTTCCCTGACGCTTTATATCCCGAATCAACTCCCAAAAGCGACGGCGTGACTGAGGGTCCAGGCCGGTGGTAGGTTCATCGAGGAAGATAATCTCAGGATCATTCAATAGTGCCAGCGCCAGCAGAAGCCGTTGGCGCTGACCGCCGGATAATCGAGTGGCATAGCGATCGCGAAAGCTGTTCAGCTCGCAGAGCTCAACCAGCTCTTCAATCGGCCGGGTTCGTTGATAGAAACTGGCAAACAACGACAATATTTCATCCACGCGAAGGTAATCCATCAGCGCGGTGTTCTGGAATTGAATACCAGCATAACGAGTAAAGGCTTTAGTACGGGGTTTGCCCCGGAAATGTATGTCGCCGGCGCTGGGCTCTGTGATGCCTTCAATCATCTCCAGGGTTGTTGTTTTCCCTGCCCCGTTTGGTCCCAGCAACCCAAAACAGACTCCAGCCGGGATGGTAAAACTGATATCGTCCACTGCTACCAGTTCAGGGTATTCCTTACGCAGCCCTACTACTTCAAGCAGGGGGGCATGTGTCGGCATCGGGTCAGTGAATGCCATCGGTGTTTCCTGTAACGGTCTCGGGTGGCTTCTTCGTTGTTGCTTCGACTTTCCGTCGGTCGTTGCTTGAGGGGGCATTCTCTATTGCTGGTGCCGGGTCTTCGCCCCAGGGGGCGACTTTGAGCAATAGCAGCATGCCGGGAATAGCCAGCAGGGTGCAGAATATAAAAAACTGACTCCAGCCAACGGCATCAACAATAAACCCGGTAAACGCATTGGCCACCGTGCGGGGCAAAGCGGTCAACGCCGTAAAGAGGGCTAGTTGCGTGGCTGTATGGGCGCGACTGGTGCTTCGAGCGATAAAGGCGACGAAGGCGGCCGTGCCGAGTCCGACTCCCAGATATTCGAAACCGATTACCAGCGCGAGTAACCACAGATTGTAGCCGTTTTCGGCCAATACTATAAAACCGAGAATGGAAACGATCTGCACTGCACCGAAGACCCAAAGCGCGCGATTGATACCAATGCGTACCATCAGAACACCGCCAAGGATACCACCAATGATCATGGGCCAAAGTCCGGCGTGTTTAGCGATGACGCCTATTTCAGTCAGACTGAATCCCATATCCAGATAAAAAGGCGTGGCCAGCGCCGTGGCCATGCTGTCGCCCAGTTTGTATAGAAACATAAAGGCCAGGATCAGGCAGGCCTGGCGGGCTCCGTTGCGATTAAAAAACTCGATAAAGGGAGCTTTGACTGCATGCTCCAGAGTCGCTGGTGGCTTGGCTGCATGTGAGGGTTCGTCGACGCTCAGGGTGAGCGCGATGCCAAACAGCATGAACAGGGCAACGATTGGAAAAACCGTCGACCAGGGCATGATATCGGCCAGAATCAAGGCCAGCGAACCGGGAATCAAACCGGCAATACGGTACGCATTGACGTGGAATGAGTTGCCCAGTCCAAGTTCGTGGTCGGGCAGGATTTCGCGTCGGTAGGCATCCAGCACAATATCCTGGCTGGCGCTGAAAAATGCCATTATGGCTGCGATGGCTGCAATCAAACCCAGATTACTGGTGGGCACCATACCCAACGCTGCGATCGACAGCAGCAAACCCAGTTGGGTGGAAAGCATCCAGCCCCGTCGCAGCCCCAGTAAAGGAAAACGAAACCGTTCCATCAGGGGAGACCAAAGAAACTTCCAGGTGTAAGGAAAACCGATCAGGGTAAAGAGACCAATTTCCGTCAGGCTTACTCCCTCGCTACGCAGCCAGGCGGGCAGCATGGAAATCAACACATAGAGTGGTAATCCGGAAGCGAAACCGGTAAAGACGCAGATCAGCATGCGACGATTGAGTAGCGCCTGCCAGATAGAGTGTGACGGCATTAGGCTTCCAAGCCTCCCTGCCACTGGAAACGCCGCAGAGGGATACGATCGCCAACAAACTCTATGCCTTCATCGAGCAGACGTTGTTGTTGGCGCAGGTATTGGGGTGAGCCTTCGGGGAAGGATAAACGCCCTTTGCTATTGATCACCCGGTGCCAGGGAATCATTGACCCCTGGGGTAACTGCTTTAACACGCTGCCAACCATACGGGCATGTTGAGGCAATCCAGCCATACGGGCAACCTGGCCATAGGTTACAACGCTACCGCTGGGTACCAGACTGACAACGTGCCAGATTTTCGTTTGAGGAGTATGGAGTTCCATTATTGGTCAGCAGAGTAAGGGAGTCGATTCCTATAGTACCTTATGTGAGGAGGGTACAACTAACCTGGGCTTGAAGGGGATGCACGGGCCAGGGAATACTCAGCAGTGCGCTACCGAGACAATTAATCGGCCGATGTCCGTGGCGGAGACGTATGTGAACTATACTTTCGTTCGGGGTATTAGGTATTCTGTGGGGACTGTATTGGTAATACGCTCAAAGAGCGCCAATAGATCAGATTATAGATATAAATGATCAAGGAGATCAGGAATGAAGAAGGCACTCGCACTGCTCCTTACCGGGCTGTACGCAGTTTCGGTATGGGCGAATCAGCAGCCCTACGATTTTCCTACGTTGGGCTCGACCTACAGCAGCTATGCCGCCACAGTGGTGGGTACCTTGCCGGAAGTGGCCGCTGATTTGCCCGAAGAAAACCCCATGAGTTCCAGCCGTATCCGGATTTTTGAGGATCGCCAGGTTCCTGACCCGTTCTTCTTCGATGAAACCCTGCGTTATTCCTATGCCTGGCAAGACGAAGCGGCGCCGCTGGTGTTTATGATTGCCGGGACCGGTGCTTCTCATAATGGCGCCAAAAATGTCGAAATGGGCAAGGCGTTCTACCACGCGGGGTTCCATGTGGTATCTATCTCATCGCCCACCTATATGAACTTCATTGTTTCGGCCTCTGAGAATTCGGTGCCAGGTCATGCTTACGAGGATGCCAAGGATATCTACCGGGTGATGGAAAAAATCCGGGAAAAGCATAAGAGTCGTGTTGAAGTTACCGACTATTATGTAACCGGATACAGTCTTGGGGGCTTCAATGCGGCCTTTGTGACCAAGCTCGATGAAGAGCGCCAATCCTTCAACTTTCGTAAGGCCCTGCTGATTAACCCGCCTGTCAGCCTTTATAACTCCATCTCTCTACTCGATCGCATGAGTCAAAATATTCCAGGCGGCGCGGATAACTTCGACCAGTTTCTGAACTCCTTGATGGACGAGGTGAGTAAGGTTTACCAGAAATCAGATACCGTCGATATGGATGGCGAGTTTTTGTTCAAGGCATACAAGGCGCTGGATCCCAATAACGAGGAGCTTGCCGCACTTATTGGCGTATCGTTCCGCCTGTCATCTTCGAGTCTTATCTACACCTCTGACGTGATCAATCAATATGGTTTTGTGGTGCCTTCCAATGTCACCATGACCCGAAATTCCAGCCCGGGTGATTATATGGTTGTGGCGAATCAGCTTGGCTTTACCGATTACTTTCACGGCTTTTTCTACCCCTATTACAAACCGCAGCATCCCGAGCTGGACCGGGAAGGGTTTGCCCGCACCATGAACCTTGAAGCGCTGGAGTCCTACTTTAAATCATCCGATAAGATTGAAGTCATGCATAACGCCGATGACATCATTCTCGCGCCCGGTGAAATCGATTTCTTCCCCCGCGTGTTTGGCGATCGAGCCAAAATTTACCCCAAGGGAGGTCACTGCGGGAATATGTCACACCGGGATAATGTGGCTCATATGATCAGCGTGTTTAAGAACTAGGGGGCGGGGAAATGATCAATATTATGAGTAACAACACAAATACTCTGATGCGTATTTTTCTGGTGCTTGTTATGGGGACTTTTGTCTCGGCCTGCAGCACCAACCCGAGAGTCGATGGCGATGTAGCCGATAAGGCTTATTATGACGCCGGTAAGCTGGTCGCCAAAGATGGTGACTATATGGTCAAGGACGACTATGACCCCTGGGAAGGTTTTAACAGGACCATGTACCGGTTTAACTATCACCTGGATCGCTATGTTCTGTTGCCCGTTGTGGATGGCTACCAGTTCATCACGCCCGATCCGGTAGAAACCGGTATCCATAACTTCTTCAATAACATCCGTGAGATACCGACATTTTTTAACAGTGTCTTCCAGCTCGAATTTACCAAGAGCTATCAGACGGCAGGCCGTTTTGTTACCAATACCACGGTAGGGCTGCTTGGCTTTTTGGATGCGGCCACTTATTTCGGTATTCCCAAGCACAAGGAAGATTTTGGCCAAACCTTGGGTTACTGGGGAGTTGGCAACGGGCCCTATCTGGTGCTGCCGCTGTTCGGCCCCTCTTCTGCTCGTGACGGTATAGGTCTTGGAGTGGATACTCTGATGATGTCGGCTGTTTATAACGAACTGGATATGAAATCCGAAGAAGAGCTGGCTCTTATGGTAATGAATGGCATCGATACGCGCGCCAATACCTCGTTCCGTTACTACGAGACCGGTTCTCCGTTCGAGTATGAGCTGGTCAGGGAGCTTTGGTTGCAAAAGCGTAAACTGGATATTGAAAAATAAGGGATGAGAGCGATGAGATCTGTTTATAGACTGATGCAAATGTTGTTCTCCTGCGTGCTGTTGGTGTCTTTAATGACTAACAGTGCGCTTGCCACAAGCCACCAGGAGAGCATTAAGATAGGCATAACGGTGTCTCTCTCCGGGGAGTATAAATCCCAGGGCAAGAGCCTGCTCAGGGGCCTTGAAATGTGGGCCAAGGACCTGAATTCACGAGGTGCCTTGCTGGGTTCCAAAGTGGAAATCGTGCACTACGACGATCAATCGGATCTGCAAACCAGTGCCCAGTTGTATGAGCGTCTGGTGACGCGAGACAAGGTCGATTTCCTGGTAGGACCCTATGCGTCCGATTTGACACTGGCTGCCAGTGACGTAGCAGAAAAGCATGGGATACCCATGGTGTCGGGTACCGCCGCGGCTGAAGCTATTTGGGAGCGCGGTTATAAAAATATCTTCCAGGTGGACCTGCCCGCGGGTCGCTATATGGATGACGGCCTGGAGATTGGTAAAGAAGTGGGGGTAGAGCGGGTTGGTATTCTGTATCGGGATAGTCTGTTTACCCGGGAAGTTGCCATGGGAGCCAAGAAGTTGGCCGAAGAGCTGGGAATGGAGGTCGTGGTTTTTTCCGGTTACTCCTCGAACACCCAAGACTTCTCCAGCATGGTGAAAGATTTGAAAAATCAGGGTGCCGAATTGGTACTGGGCGCCGCTTACTTGAGTGATTCCATCGCTATCGTCAAAGAGGCTAAGCGGCAAAATTTTAGCCCCAGAGCTATCGGGTTTACATCGGGTCCATCGTTGAATGCTTTTGGTCAGACTCTGGGTGCTGATGCTGAGGGGATACTGGGTTTTACCCCCTGGATTCGAGCCGTACGAGAGCCGATGGCGTTTGATTTTGATTTCCGTTACCGCCGCTTGTACAACGAAGCCGCTGACAGTAATGCGGCTGGTGGCTACGCGGCAGGAGAAGTTTTGGAGGCAGCGGTTCGTCTGTCCAAGACCCAGGACCGGGACGCCGTCCGTGATCAGCTTCGCAAGATGACCTTTGTGTCGGTGGTTGGGCGTTACAGGGTCGATGGCAGTGGCAAGCAAAACGGCAAATCGATGTATATCATTCAATGGCAGGGTGGTGACCGCCACCTTGTTTTGCCTGAACGATATGCGGAAAAAGACTCTGTGCTCTTTGTTCCCTGGAATGATCGTTAGTCGTTTTTCAGTGGAGCGATGAGCTTTCCCTGTTGTGATTTAAAAGCCCCGTGAACAGCTCATGTCACGGGGCTTTTTTATTTCACCTTAGACGTCAGTGGTTATTACAGGCGTAAGCCGCCATCGAGTTCGATAATGCGACCGCTGTAGTAATCGTTTTCAAAGATGTACGCCGCGGAATGGGCAATCTCTTCGCAGGTTCCCATGCGTTTGAGGGGAATGCCGGCGGTCATGCGATCCAGTGCCTCGGGCTTCATACCGGCGGTCATATCGGTGGCAATAAAGCCGGGAGCGATGGCTGCGCAACGAATATTGAAACGTGCCAGTTCCTTGGCCCAGCTAACGGTCATGGCGGCGACTCCGGCCTTGGCAGCGGAATAGTTGGTTTGCCCCATATTACCGGCGCGGGAAATACTGGAGATATTAATAATGACGCCACTATTTTGTTTCTCGACCATCTGTGCGGCTACTTCCCGGGTGCAGAGGAACACACCGGTCAGGTTAACGTCGATCACCGATTGCCATTGAGACAGACTCATTTTGGTCATTTCACCATCACGAGACTTGATCAGCAGCCCATCACGTAAAATGCCTGCATTGTTAATCAGTCCATCAATCTGGCCAAAATCATTTGCGACCTGTTGCACCATGGCTTCCACGGCGCTTTCATCGGCGACGTTGGTCAGGTAATAGCGCGCGCTGCTGCCCGCTTCTTCGCAGGCCTGCAGGCTTTCCTGTAGCTTTTCTTTATTAAGGTCGACCAGGGCGATGTTGGCGCCTTTGCGGGCCAGCTCTACTGCCATCGTGCGTCCGAGTCCCTGTCCGGCACCGGTAATAATGATGTTCTTATTGGTTAGTTCCATGGGAATCTCCTCTGTTTAGGCTTTAGGTATCGATTGAAAGGGGTTGCGTGCCATCATACCTGAACCTGGAGCCGTTGGGCCTGACCACTAATGAATGACGCAAGGCCTGTATCTATGGCTCGGTTTCCTCCGGCCATGACCGACCTGGCAGGGATTGCGAGCAGGGGTTGAACTTTGATCAATTGCCTCCATCTATAACCCCATACTTTTGCTGGATATTGACCATGCGCATACTATTTTTGCTGTTTATTATCGTCCCTATTGTAGAGATGCTGGTATTGATCAAGGTGGGAGAGGTGATTGGTGCCTGGTATACCGTGGGTCTGGTGCTACTGACCGCCGTGATTGGTATCAACCTGCTGCGCCAGCAAGGCCTTAGTACCCTGATGCGAGCCAATCAGCGTATGAACAGTGGTGAAATGCCCGCGCAGGAAATAGTGGAAGGATTTCTCTTGGCTGTGGGAGGCGCGCTCCTGCTAACCCCGGGTTTCGTAACCGATACCTTTGGCTTTGTTTGCCTGATCGCCCCTCTGAGAAGGGCGATGGTTGGTAAGTTGATCGCTTCAGGGCGCTTTTTTGTCGGTGGTCAATCCACCCGTTTTGGTGCCCGTCCCGGGTTTGATCGAGACTCCAATGTGATCGATGGCGAATATCGGCGCGAAGATTAATTTTTTTCTGCCCGGGTGTTGAAATCTCTCGAGTCACCCCCATCTACAGGATCACCCAATACGCTTCCGCTGCATTGCATAAGCAGGCTGCGGGGCAATAAGGGGCTAAAGAGCAGTAAAGCCCCTGAATTTTCCGGTTCGTCCGGGAGCAGATACTAAACGGTTGCTGGTCTTCCAGCATTTTGTAAAACACTGGAGAAATATCAATGAAAATTCGTCCGTTACACGACCGTGTGGTTGTACGTCGTCAGGAAGAGGAAACTACCACTGCAGGTGGCATTGTGCTGCCAGGTTCCGCTACGGAGAAGCCTAATCAGGGCGAGATCGTTGCTGTTGGCGAAGGCGCCGTTCAGCAAAGTGGCGAGCTGCGCCCCCTGAGCGTTAAAGTGGGTGACAAGGTCGTATTTGGTCAGTATGCCGGTAGCAACACCGTTAAGGTTGATGGCGAAGAGCTGATTATCATGAACGAAAGCGAAATCTACGGTGTGCTTGAGTCCTAAGACTCTGTACAACTCCCTTCGCATTGATACACAACTGAATTTTTAAGGAATAGAACAATGGCTAAAGAAGTTTTGTTCGGTGATAGCGCCCGTCAACGTATGCTGGCTGGTGTAAACGTATTGGCTGACGCTGTAAAAGCTACTCTGGGTCCCAAGGGCCGTAACGTCGTGCTGGAGAAGTCTTTCGGTGCCCCAACCATCACCAAAGATGGTGTTTCTGTTGCTAAAGAGATCGAGCTGGAAGACAAGTTCGAGAACATGGGCGCACAGATGGTCAAGGAAGTTGCTTCCCAGGCGAACGATCAGGCGGGTGACGGTACCACGACTGCGACTGTTCTGGCGCAATCCATTGTCAACGAAGGCCTCAAGGCCGTTGCTGCGGGCATGAACCCAATGGACCTCAAGCGCGGTATCGACAAGGCTACCCACGCCGTTGTTGCTTCCCTGCAGGAAATGGCCATTCCTTGTACTGACGCCAAGTCCATCGCTCAGGTGGGTACTATCTCTGCCAACAGCGACGAAGAAGTCGGAAATATCATCGCCGAAGCGATGGAAAAAGTCGGTAAAGAAGGTGTTATCACCGTTGAAGAGGGCAGCGGCCTGTCCAACGAACTGGACGTGGTTGAAGGTATGCAGTTCGATCGCGGTTACCTGTCTCCTTACTTCATCAACAACCAGGAAAGCATGAGCTGCGACCTGGAAAACCCCTTCATTCTTCTGGTTGACAAGAAGATCTCCAACATTCGTGAGCTGCTGCCAGTTCTGGAAAATGTTGCCAAGGCCTCGCGCCCACTGCTGATCATTGCCGAAGACGTTGAAGGCGAAGCCCTGGCGACTCTGGTTGTGAACAACATGCGCGGTATCGTTAAGGTTTCTGCCGTTAAGGCGCCAGGATTTGGCGATCGCCGTAAGGCCATGCTGCAGGATATCGCTATCCTGACCGGCGGTACTGTGATCTCTGAAGAAGTGGGCATGAGCCTGGAAACCGCGACCCTGGAAGATCTGGGAAGCGCCAAGCGTGTCTCTATCACCAAGGAAGACACCACCGTGGTTGACGGTGCCGGTGTGGCTCAGGACATCACGGGTCGTGTTGAGCAGATTCGTGCTGAAATCGAGCAGTCCAGCTCCGATTACGATCGTGAGAAGCTGCAAGAGCGTGTTGCCAAACTGGCTGGCGGCGTAGCCGTTATCAAGGTTGGCGCGGCCACCGAAGTAGAAATGAAAGAGAAGAAAGCCCGCGTTGAAGATGCCCTGCACGCTACCCGTGCTGCGGTTGAAGAAGGCGTTGTGGCCGGTGGTGGTGTTGCACTGATCCGTGCTTTGTCTACCATCGAAGTGGAAGGTGCTAACGACGAGCAAAATGCCGGTATCGCCCTGGCGTTGCGTGCGCTGGAAGGTCCTATCCGCCAGATCGCTGCCAACTCCGGTGATGAAGGTTCTGTTGTGGTTGAGCGCGTTAAGAACGGCGAAGGCAGCTTCGGCTACAACGCTGCGACTGGCGAGTACGGCGACATGATGGAAATGGGTATCCTGGATCCTGCCAAGGTAACTCGTGCTGCACTGCAAGCGGCGGCTTCTGTTGCTGGCCTGATGATCACCACCGAAGCCATGGTTGCTGACAAGCCTGCCGAAGGCGGCGCTGCTCCAGCCATGCCTGATATGGGTGGCATGGGCGGAATGGGTGGCATGGGCGGCATGATGTAAGCCAGCCTGGCACTCTGATCGCCAGCCTTGCTGGCGATCCATAAAAAAACCCGTCAATTACTGACGGGTTTTTTTATGTCTGCAAGACAGGGTCGCGATTGATGGTTGTTGGCCTAGTGGCGTAAGCGCCGGGATATCTGATCCAGTTCGTCGGATAATGACACCAGACGCAGGCTGGTCTCGCTGGTTTGTTTGGCCTTGTCGCTGTTCTCAGACGCGATGCTGGTGATCTCGGTAATATTGCGAGTGATATCTTCCGATACGGAACTTTGTTCCTCGGCTGCCGTGGCGATCTGAGTATTCATATCGCGAATCGCTTCAACGGCAGAGGTTATGTCCTCCAGCTTATTGGCCGCTTCCTCGACAATCTCCTCGCACTCGGTCATCTTGCTGGTGCCCTGGTTGATCGCGCTCACCGCATTGACCGCACCCTGTTGCACCTTCTCGATAATACCTTGTATTTCGGTGGTGGATTGCTGGGTGCGTTGGGCCAGCGTTCGAACTTCATCGGCGACCACGGCGAAGCCTCGTCCCTGTTCGCCAGCTCGTGCGGCCTCTATGGCGGCATTCAATGCTAACAGGTTGGTTTGCTCGGCAATGCTGCGAATCACATCCAGTACGGTACCAATCTGAATGCTGTTGGTTTCCAGTTCACCGATGACCTGGGCTGTGGTGTTGATTTCGGTCGCCATGGCCGCAATCGTTTGCAGTGCATTTTTCATAACACTCATACCCTGTTGACTCGCCTCATCGGCATCGTTGGCACCGCCGACCGCGTTGGCTGCGTGGTTGGCCACTTCGCTGGCGGTGGCTGACATCTCGTTCATAGCGGTCGCGACCTGATCGGTTCGCTCGTGTTGCTCGTGGGTACTGTGATTGATGTCATCCGAATTTTGCTTCAACTGGCCGGAAGACTCCTGCAGTCCGACCAGCGTCGAGTTAAGCTGTTCGACGGTTGCATTCAGGGCTTGTTGCAGCTGACGAGAGGCATCTGCCAAACTTCCCAATTCGTCGTTGCGCTCGATGGTATTGGTATGGGACAGATCGCCTTCGCTGATATGGGTAAGGTGCTGGCTAATGCTCAACGTGGGAGCGACTACACTGCGATTGATATACCAGATGATCGTTGCCGTGGCAGCCGCCGACAGTAACAGCATGACCACAGCAATAGTGATGATCAGGGCTTGGCTACTGTCTTGAAGCTCTTTGCTATGTTCCAGGGCAGCCAGGTTTAGCGCTTCGCCGGCTTCATCCAGCAGTTTGGAGGGGGCCCGGTCAATTCCGGAAACGGCCTTGTCGCCTACGGCTGAATCGTAATTGGCGGCGACAAAAGCGTTATAGCCTTGGGTATAGGCAGTGCCCATTTTTTGGTGTTCGCTGATGAACTGATCCACCAACAACTTGGCGTCGGCAATATCAATGCGAGCCGAGAGTTCCTTGCCCAGGGTCTGGATCTTTTCCTGCTCCTTGTTGAATCGACCCCAGTATTTATCCCGTTGCGCGTCGTCGCTGCCGCGTAACAGGACATTCTTCCATTCTTGCACCTGGCGCTTGAACTCGATATTCATTTCAAGCGCTCGCTGGGAGTTTTGCAAGTCGTGATCCACCAGGTGGTCGTATTCGCTGATGGTTCCGCTGAGCTGGGATATGCCCCAAAGAGCGGTCAATATAATTAACAGAACTCCGGCGATAATGCCTGTGCACACCTGCACCAGAAGAGATCGTGAAAACCAATTCATGGAATTTTCCCCTGAAACTACCTAACTTATTCGTCAGTGTAGACTAAGCCGAGGATAGCGGCGCCCTGAATATCGGTAAGAGGCGAATAAATAGGGAGGGGGTATGAAGGCTGTCAAGAAAGTAGAAATGATTGTTGCAAATAATGCACAAATTCATCGGGGGGGACGGGCTTGCAATAATAGTATCCCTGACCTTCCTGGCAACCATTCTGGATCAGGTAGGTTTCGTGGGCTTCGGTCTCTACGCCTTCGGCGATAACGGGCAAGCCAAGGCTTTCTCCCAGTTGGATAATCGCTCGCACAATGGTGGAATCATCCTGATTGTCGATGATTTCCTGCACAAAGCTCTTATCGATTTTGATTTTGTCGAAGGGTAACTGCTTGAGATAACTGAGAGATGAATAGCCCGTACCAAAGTCATCCATGGCCAACAAGACCCCGGATTTTTTAATCGCTTTCAGGGCGGTGGCAGCCGCTGTCAGGTCTTCCATAATGCCGGTTTCGGTCATCTCCAGCTCTAGTGTATGGGCAGGAATCTTATGCTTTTGTAACGTGCGTACGACCAGCTCGGTAAGGTCGGGTTGCTTGAGTTGCACAGCCGACAGGTTAACGGCCATTCGCAGGTCGGGGAAGCCCAGGGTATGCCAGATCTTGAGTTGTGCGCAGGCGCGGTCCAGTACCCATTCACCGATATCGATGATCAGGTCACTTTTTTCTGCCAGAGGAATAAAAATGTCCGGGGATATCCAGCCTTGTTCTTCGTGTTGCCAGCGTAACAATGCCTCGGCACCCGCAACGCGTCCGGTTTCAAGGTCAATTTGGGGCTGATAAACCAGTTGCAGTTTATCCATGGCCAACGCTTCACCCAGTTCACGTTCCAGCCGCTTGCGTTCTCGCATTTCACTATCGACGCTGGCGACATAAAACTGGTAACGGTTGCCTCGTGCCTTGGCCAGCGTCATCGTTTGTTCCGCTTTCTGCAACAGGGTTTCCGGGTTTTTGCCATCGGAGGGGAATAGCGAAATTCCCAGCGTCGCTTCCAGCGTGACTTTTTCATTCTCGATGACAAAGGGTTCTTTCAGCTCGTTCAGAATGCTTTGTGCCAGTTCGGCCGCTTCGTAAGGTTGCTTTAGCTTATCCTGAATGATGGCAAACTGGTCCCCACCCAGACGGCCAACAGCACGAACGGGTATTTGTTGATTGCGTAGCCGATCGGCCAGAGTCATCAGCAGATAGTCACCCATCTTATAGGTGTATTGTTCGTTGATACTTTTGAAATCATTGATGCCGCAACAGAGGACGGCGACCATTTGTTCACGCTGCTGGGCCTCTGGCAGGATTCGTTGTAGCTGCTTTTGCAGCATGATGCGGTTGGGCAATCCGGTCAGGAAATCGTACTGTGCCAGTCTCAGTACATGAGCTTCGGCGCGCTGGCGTTTGGAATGATTGCGTTCTATCGACGCCAGCAACTGGTTGATGGTACGCACCCAGAGGCCAAGCTCATTACGCTCGTTGCCTTCGATCATGGGAACCTGGATATTCCCTGGTTGATCAGGGTTGATATGTGACAGGCTTTTGGCAATTCGAGTCAGAGGGCGAGTCACCAGCCAGGTAAAAATCAGGTAGAGCACGGTCGCCATCGCTATGGCGCGTAGAATTCCGGAGGTAAAAATAATAATGGCTCGATTAACAAAATCGGTCCCGTAGGAGGAGGTATCGAGAGTGATCTTCAAATCACCGTAGTATTCGTTGTAGGGTAGTTTGCCATACAGGCTGACCTGGTAATTGCGCTCGGAGTGGAAAACCTGATCGGTCAACCAGCGATAGGGTTCTTCCTTCAGAGGTCGTTGTTTTGAGGCGAGAGTTTCCTCGTCAGGGTGGCCGATGGACGCAAATCGTACTGAATGGTCTTCGAACAGACCCTCGATGACCTGTTCGGCCATTTCCCGGTCCAGGCTATAAACGGCCTGAACCGCCGGGTCACGAACCATCGCCAGGACATTTTGTGCCCGCTGGTCGATCTCTTTTTGCGAGTTGATGGCATCCACACCGATTTGGGCCGCACTGAGCACCGTGCCCACCAGGCAAGCTGAAGCGAGCACCACACGGAGTAGCTTGAAGGATAACCGGTCCCGCTTTTCGATGATCAAATTGGCTCCCGAGAATGGCGTGCGAAAGCACGTCAACGTTATATACATGGCGGCAGGACTTCAGTATCGGAAATAAGGTGCTGGTGGTCAAAAGTTATTTGGGAGGGGTGGGCGCATAATTCAACGATTATTTTTGCCGATACTCGGGGCTCGGGCTATGATGAGCCCCGCATTCCCATCTGGATTGAGGACTATGAGCACTGTTATTACCGCCGACGATATGCGTTTCGATGCTGAGCATATCTGGCACCCCTATACCTCGATGGTTAATCGCTATGAGCAATTTCCGGTAGTCAGTGCTGAAGGTGTCACTTTGACGCTCGCCGATGGCCGTCAGTTGATCGATGGTATGGCCTCCTGGTGGTCAACGATTCATGGTTACAATCACCCGCACCTGAATGCGGCCATTCAAGAGCAAGCGTCGCAAATGTCTCATGTGATGTTCGGTGGGTTAACTCATAAACCCGCCATCGATCTTGCCCGGCGCTTATTGAAAATGGTGCCTGATGCGTTGCAGCAGGTTTTCTTTGCCGATTCAGGGTCTGTATCGGTCGAGGTCGCACTTAAAATGGCGATTCAATACTGGCACTCAGCGGGACGACCGGGTAAACATCGTCTGTTGACGGTTCGCAATGGTTACCACGGCGATACCTTTGGGGCGATGGCAACCTGCGACCCCGTTAATGGTATGCATGAACTCTTTACCGGTATGTTACCCCAGCACCTGTTTGCTCCTGCACCCCAATGTGGCTATGGCGATGATTGGGATGAAGCCGATATCTCGACGCTCCAGCAGATGCTGGAAACCCATCACGAAGAGATTGCCGCCCTGATTCTGGAGCCGGTTGTCCAGGGCGCCGGAGGTATGCGGTTTTATTCACCCCATTACGTGCGCCGTGCCAGAGAGCTCTGTGATCAATATGAGGTGTTATTGATTCTCGATGAAATCGCTACCGGTTTCGGTCGTACGGGTCGCTTGTTTGCCTGCGAGCATGCGGGAATTGCTCCGGATATTCTCTGTCTGGGCAAGGCTCTGACCGGCGGTTATATGACCATGGCAGCGACATTGTGCACTCAGCAAGTCAGCGACACCATCTCACAAGCCGGGGTGTTTATGCATGGCCCGACATTTATGGCCAACCCCTTGGCCTGTTCCGTCGCCAATGCCAGCCTGGAAATTCTCGAGACCGGTTTATGGCAGACCCAGGTCCAGGCTCTTGAGCAGGGTTTGCAGCTAGGCTTGGAACCCTGTCGTACTTTGCCTGCGGTAGCCGATGTGCGTGTGTTGGGCGCCATCGGGGTCGTGGAACTGATCGATCCGGTCAATATGGCAGAGATCCAGCCACAGTTTGTTGCTCAGGGTATTTGGGTACGCCCTTTCGGCAAGCTGGTGTATGTGATGCCGCCTTATATAATGGACGCGGGTCAACTCGACCACTTGATGTCGGGCATCTATAAGGTGCTGTCTTCTCTTTGAATCCGGATGGCCGGTATCGACCGTTCGGGATTTTCGCTCAGGTATGCATTCATGAATGACATTCAATCGCTGTATCAGGATCACCTTAGATTATTGCTGCAAGAGACGTCTCGGTTACTGCAGGAGCAAGGCTATGAGGGGGTGTTGATTGCAGCAGGTCACCCCAAGGCCTGTTTTCTCGATGATCATGATTATCCTTTTGTGGTTAACCCTCACTTTAAGCGTTGGTTGCCACTGACGGATAACCCTTACTGTTATCTATTGATTCGGGCCAATGATCGTCCACGGTTACTTTATCATCAGCCTCGTGATTATTGGCATGCGGCGGCGGGAGCGCCTGAAGGTTTCTGGGTTGATAGCTTTGATATTGAACCGGTTGCCGATGAGGCCGCAGCTCTCAAGGTACTGGCCGGTTGGAATTTACAGCGGGTCGCGGGCATTGCCGAGGAAGTAGAGCTGGCCGAGCATTTGCCTGATCTGGACATGAACCCCCCGGCACTGTTGGCTGCGATGCACTTCGCTCGCGCTTGCAAGAGTCCCTATGAATTGCACTGTCTGCGTCAGGCCAACCGTATTGCTGTACGTGGTCATCAAGCCGCGCGCGATGCTTTCTTTGCCGGTCAAACCGAACTGCAGGTGCACCTGAGTTACCTCGCGGCGTGCGGTCACACCGAGGCGCAAAGCCCCTATGGAAATATTGTGGCCTTTAACGAGAATGCGGCCATTTTGCATAATGATCGTTATGCCAACGTGGCGCCGATGAAAGCACACTCTTTTTTGATCGATGCCGGAGCCACCTTTGCTGGTTATATTGCCGATATAACGCGTACCTATGCCTTCGAATCTGCAACCGGTACAAAAGTCTTTGCTGACTTGCTGGCGCGCATGGATCAGGAGCAGCAAGCCATTTGCGGTGAGGTTCAGGCAGGGATCAATTTCGTGGACTTGCACGAACGTATGCACCGGCGCCTGGCCGCTGTACTCAGTGATTCGGAACTGGTTACCTGTGATGCCGATAGCGCCTTCGGTGAAGGTTTGACTCGCTTGTTCTTCCCTCACGGTCTCGGCCACCTGATCGGATTGCAAACCCACGATGTCGGCGGCTGGCAGATGAATGCACAGGGGGATCAATATCCGGTACACCCCGATTACCCCGCTCTGAGGTTGCAGCGTACCCTGGCAGAGAATATGCCTGTTACCATTGAGCCCGGACTCTACTTTATCGACCAGTTATTGGCGCCACAGAAGAGCAATCCCCTGTTGAACTGGACGCTAATTGAAGCACTGTATCCTTGCGGCGGTATTCGCATTGAGGATACGGTGGTAGCGATGCAGGATGGCGCTGAGAATCTGACTCGCCCCGCTTTTGCCGAATTGTCATAAAGGTTAAAGCGTTTTGGATATGAAATTATTGCGTTTTTGAGCGGGTTCGAACGTGGGGGCGGCGCAGTAATAACGCGGCGTCCGTGTTGACCAGCAGCACGCCCCCCGACACCATTAATAATCCCAATAGCAATGACCACCCGGGTTGCTCTTTAAGAATCAGTACTGATAGCAGGGTGGCTGCTATAGGAACCAGGTTGATAAAGAGACCCGCGCGCAATGCACCGACCTGTTGAATGCCCTGGTAATACCAGATAAAACCCAGCACGGTGCCAAAGAAACCCAGATAAAACAGACATCCCCATTGCAGGACAGAAAACTGCGCCAGCTGATTGATCACCCCTTCATGGAGGGCTGGGGGTGCCAGTAGCAAGGTACCGATCAAGGTTGAATAACAGACCGACACCAGCGGAGATAGCCCGCCCAGTACTCGCTTACCAACCAGCGAATAGGTGACCCAACTTAACACCGAGATACCGATAAACAGCTCCCCCCAGCCCAGAGTCCCCTGCAGGTTGGACAGTTCTCCCCGGGTGATGGTGACCAGGGTGCCAGCAAGGGAAATCAACACACCGAGTGCCTTTTGTATACCCAGTCGCTCGGCAAACAGCAGCGCGGCGATGACCGCAATCACCACCGGATTACTGGCAATTATGATTGCGGCACGGCTGGCTTCGATCAGTTCGAGCCCTTTAAAAAAGAACAGGTTGTAACAGAAAATTCCGCTCAGACCGAGTACCAGCAGCGGCAGCCATTGGCTACGATCGATCGTCGGCCAGCGCCCGTGTTGTTGGTAAACCAGTATCAGCAGGAAGCTGGAGGCAATCACAAAACGCAGAAAAGCCGCGCTGTAGGGGCCAATATCGGTAGCGATCAGTTTTCCGGCAATAAAGGTACCACCCCACAGAAAGCTCATCAGGGTTAGCTTGAAATAGATCACGGGCGGGGTTCCAGGGCACTATACTGAGGTTAAGCTGTCATGGTACGGAAGTGGGTTTTCGCAAGCAATGAAACTTCGTCGATACAGTGCGGGAGTGGCCCTGAGTGCAATACTATTAAATGGTGCCGTGCTCGCTGGTTATAAAGAATCCAGCCACCGCTGGGTCGTACAGGAGTTCCAGCCTTCTACCCTGACGGAGGCTGAGCAGTTAGCGGAAATGGCGTGGTTTACCGAGGCGGCTGAGCCCTATCGTGGAATGACGATTCGCGTTGTTTCTGAGCGGATAGCGACCCATTTCTATGAAAGCCGAGTGTTGGCTCAGGCCTTCTATGAGATCACCGGCATTCGGGTGATTCATGAGGTGACCGGCGAAGATGACCTGGTCAAAAAACTCGATGCCCAGACCCGTACCGGGCACAATTTCTATGATGCTTACATCAACGACAGTGACGCCATCGGTGAGCACTTTCGTTCGGGGAAAATACTGGGCCTCAGACACTTTATGGCAGGAGAGGGCGCTGATGTTACATCGCCTACGCTCGACCTGGAGGATTTTATCGGTTTGGCCTTCACCAGTGCGCCCGATGGTGAAATCTACCAACTGCCGGATCAGCAATTCGCGAACCTCTATTGGTACCGACACGACTGGTTTACCCGGGATGACCTCAAACAGCATTTTGAATCGTTGTACGGATACCCTCTTGGAGTCCCTGTTAACTGGAGTGCCTACGAAGACATCGCTGATTTTTTTACTCATGAAGTGCGTGAGATTGATGGCCAGCCGGTTTATGGCCATATGGACTACGGGCGCATAGATCCCTCTATGGGCTGGCGCATTTCTGATGCCTGGCTGGCCATGGCCGGCACCGGCGACCCTGGCTTGCCTAATGGTTATCCGGTAGATGATTGGGGGATTCGAGCGGAGGGTTGTCGGCCGGTAGGGGCGTCCGTATCCCGTGGCGGCGCCGTTAATTCTCCGGCCGCTGTTTATGCCATCAAAACCTTTCGTGACTGGTTAATGCGTTTTGCCCCACAGGAGGCGCTGCGCATGAATTTTACCGAAGCCGGAAAAGCGACCCGGCGAGGGCATATTGCCCAGCAGATTTTCTGGTATACCGCCTTTGTTGCCGACATGAAGGGCGAGCAATCAAACGTTCAAGATAGCGATGGAAACGCATTATGGCGTCTCGCCCCTTCCCCGACGGGGCCTTATTGGCAAGAGGGTATGAAACGGGGGTATCAGGATGTCGGTGCCTGGACCTTACTCAGAAGCACGCCGCTAGCGCGCCGCAAAGCCGCCTGGTTGTATGCCCAATTTGTCACAGCACGAACCCTGTCATTGAAAAAGTTGATGGTGGGTTTAACGCCTGTTCGCGAAAGCGATTTACGCTCCGAGGCGTTCAGTGCCCGGGTGGGGGAATTGGGAGGTTTGGTTGAGTTCTACCGCAGCGGCGCCCGGGACCACTGGACGCCGACGGGCTTGAATGTTCCTGACTACTCGCAGTTAGCCCCCCTGTGGTGGCAGAGTGCCGCACAGGTTATGGCGGGCACTCATTCAGCACAGCAAGCGATGGATTTGTTGGCCCAGCGAATGGATCGAATGCTGGCCTCCCCCCGGTTTGCAGATCATCCTTGCGCGGCAAATCTGGCCATGCAAAAAAGTGACGCCGATTGGTTAAGCGCCAGTGGATCACCTAAAGCTCGCTTGCTTAATGAGCGCCCACAACCGGTGACGGTAGCTCCCGAGCAGGCCATGGATTTATGGCAACAAATGGAGCGGATACCGGTTGATCGAGTGGTGGCGCAATGGCAAGCTCGAATGAGGCGGCAACCCCCGAAGCGTCAGCAAACCGAAGTCACCCCGATTGCGGTTGATTATCCCAAGTTGACTATTTATACCTCCAACATGCCTCCCTACAGCGGATTGATGGATGCGGGTCAGGATGTTGGACTTGCCTCGAAGGTGATTTCTACCCTGTTGCAACGCACGGGGATCGAAGCCGAGCGGATAGTCGTGCCTTGGCGTCGTGCCTTGCTGCTGTCCCAGAAAGCCTCAAATAGCTGTGTATATCCGTTACAAAGAAGTCAGGAACGAGAAGCCTATTTTCGTTGGGTGAGCCCGATTTTGGCAACCAGCAGTGGTTTGTACGGGTTGCAAGGCTCGCAGGTCGAATTAAGTCATTTAAGCGATGCGCAAGACTATCGAGTGGGTGCCTTGGCAGGTAGTTCTACGGAACAGTATTTAAAAAGTGCGGGGTTGATTGTTGATGCTGGCGGCAGCGAAGCGGCTAACTATAAAAAACTGTCGATTGGGCGCTTCGATCTGTGGGCCACCGATGATCTGTCGGCGGCGTACCTGCCCAATGTCTCTGGGGGGGAAGCGCTGGTGCCCCAACTCAGCTTCTTTACCAGTATGCGTGCTCTGGGTTGCAGTGCTTCGAGTTCTCCAGAGGTGGTTCGCGCGTTGCAGAGAGAGTTGGAAGCGATGTATCAGGATGGCACTATGGCGGCATTGCGTGATGATTTTCTGAATCGTTTGCATGGTAAATGATATCGCTGCAGCAGGCTGTTAGATGCCTTAAACCTGCTATCGATGGTAGACTCAAAATTCGCTAAATTGTTGCCACACCATGACCAAAAGGAGTCTGCCGGTGATTAAAGTGTTGTTTTTCGCCCGTTACGCTGAAGAGTTGGGACAGCGCGAACTCGAATGGCCGATGAGTGGTGATATCTCGGTCGGTCAATTGCTCAGCGACATGAAAAAACGGGGAGAGCCTTGGCAGCAGGTTTTGGATAACCCTAACCTGATTATTTCAGTCAACCAGGAGGTGGTGACCGGTGATGTTTCATTAAGCAGTGGTGATGAAGTCGCTTTCTTTCCTCCGGTGACCGGTGGCTGAATAAGCAAGCGGTGATTCCAACCTTGCTTACGATCAATACCGCCACCCCCCAAGTTACGGCATACTGCCTGCTAACAAAGTCTGACTGATATTCAAATTTAAGGAACAATTGAGCATGAAGCAGCATGGCAATGTAGTTGATTTTATTCCTCTGAGCGTCGCTGTTCTGACGGTGAGTGACACTCGCAACGAAGAGACCGATACCAGTGGTCGTTTTCTTGCGGAAGCGGCACAAGAAGCCGGACACAAGTTGGCGGATAAACAGATCGTAAAAGATGACGTGTATCAGATTCGTGCCGTGCTCTCCCAATGGATTGTTGATGAAAATATTCAAGCAGTTGTCGTCACCGGGGGCACCGGTTTTACCGCTCGGGATAGCACGCCGGAAGCGGTAAAGGTGTTGTTTGACAAAGAGGTGGAAGGCTATGGGGAACTGTTTCGCCAGCTTTCCTATCAGGAGATCGGCACCTCAACGGTCCAGTCGAGAGCCTTTGCGGGTATGGCTAACCGCACCGTGATTTTCTGCATGCCTGGTTCTTCAGGCGCTTGCCGCACAGCCTGGAATGGCATTATCAAAGAGCAGCTGGACTCTCGCCATCGTCCCTGTAACTTTGTTGCGGAACTGTCTGTGCCGCAAGAGGTGATCGAAACGGCCTGTGGAAGTCGCTCATGAGTTGCTGCAGCACTCCTGGTTTGATGCCTGTTAGTGAGGCACTCGAGCGCATGCTGGCTCATGCCGAAGGAATATCTGACGTGGAATGGGTCGCTGTGGAACAGGCCCTCGATCGGGTGTTGGCCGAGGCGCAGTGCTCGGCTGTCGATGTGCCACCACTGGATAACAGTGCTATGGATGGCTATGCATTGCGCTGGCAAGACCTGGATGCTGATCAAACGACCCATCTGCCGGTTTCATTGCGCATTCCTGCAGGCGCCCCACCGGGTGAGCTGAAGCCTGCCACGGCAGCCAGAATCTTTACCGGCGCTCCAATTCCGGCCAATGCCGATCTTGTGGTGATGCAGGAAGATACCCAGGCCGACGATGGCGGAGTGACTTTCCCGGCGCAATCTGCCATCAAGCCAGGCCAGCACATACGCCCGGCCGGTCAGGATATCGCCAGTGGGCAACAGGTTTTGCCCGCCAATATTCGCCTGCGTGCCCAGGAACTTGGCGTGTTGGCGTCGATTGGTATTGCCCGTGTGCCGGTGTTTCGGCGCCTGCGTGTCGCGGTGCTGTCCACCGGCGATGAGTTGGTGGAACCCGGTACCGAGCCGGCAGCGGGGCAAATTTATAATTCCAATCGTTATACCCTGGCCGGGTTGGTAAAACAGCTGGGTATGGAGTTTGTCGACCTGGGGATCGTCGAAGACACAGCGGCAGCTACCGAGCGTGCTTTGTTAGACGCTGCAGAACGGGCCGATGTCGTAATTAGCAGCGGTGGAGTATCTGTTGGTGAGGAGGATCACGTTAAATCAACGGTCGAAAAGCTCGGCGAGTTGAAGCTATGGAAGTTGGCTATCAAGCCGGGTAAGCCCTTGGCATTTGGTGAGGTTGCCGGCACTCCCTTCATCGGCTTGCCAGGAAATCCGACCTCGGTTTTCGTCACCTTTCATATTGCCGCCAGAGCTTTCCTGTTGAAAATGCAGGGCATGGAAGAGATCTCCTTTCCGCGTTATCGATTACCGGCCAGTTTCTCCCGTTCGCGAGCAGCACCTCGTGAAGAATATATTCGGGTACGCGCGCAAGCCGATGCCGATGGCGTTATGCGATTGCAAAGTTACGATAACCAAAGTTCTGGTGTGCTGTTTTCGGCGGCCTGGGGGACGGGCTTTGCCGTGTTGCCCAGCAATGACACCCTCGCTGTGGGTGATTTGATCGATTACATCCCCTACACAGAGCTGTAAACCTGCATCGGCATCCCTGTTTGGCCATAGGTGTTACTGACAGTTCCATCTATGGCCTTTTGCTCTCAGGGTTTTAGCTCGGGCGCATCCATATACAGCCAGGACATAAAGAGCTGATATCCCAGTACCAGAACTACGGCACCGACAAACAACCCGACGATGCCGGACAGAATGAATCCGCCAATGGCACCCAGGAAAATGACGGGCATGGGAGCCTGTGACCCTCTACCCAGTAACAGCGGCTTGAGCAGATTGTCGGTGATCGCGACTAATACGGCATAAATGGTATAGATAGCGGCCGGCACTGGATCAGCAGTTGATATGACATAGAAAATGGTCGGAATAATAACCAGCGTGGGAAACTGAGCTATCGACATGATCAGGGTCAACAATGCCCAGAGTCCGGCTCCGGGAATGCCGATCGCCAGATAACCGATACCTGCTAGAAATGACTGTATAAATGCAACGCCCAGCACCCCTTGGGCCACGCTTCGAATCGTGGCCGAGGCCTGATGGGTGAATGCCGCGCCCTGTTCTCCGGCCAGGCGTTTGCCCAGTCGATCCGCAAAATGCTCGCCTTTATCTGAATAAGCCAGGAACACGCCTGCGATTAACATGGCAACAGCAAACTGAAGAATACCCAGTCCGGCACCGGCAGCGCTCTCAATCAGCCAGCGGCCGCCCTCTTTGATCGGTTGTTCGAAGCGTGAGAGCAGTTCATCCATGTTTTCATGGGCCAGAGCCCAGGTGCTGTGCACATTTTCCCCAACCACAGGCCACTCTTTGACGCTATCCGAGGGGGCCGGAATTTTTAAGGTGCCACTTTGCAAATCTGTAGCATATTCTTTGGCGGAGCCGACCAGGGTTCCTGATAGCATCACAATAGGGGTCATCAGCGCTACTAACGTTAAACTGGTGAAGAGGGTTGCGCTGATACCGGGGCGGGTGCCCACTTTATCTTTAAGCCATTTAAAAACGGGAAACAAGGCTGAAGAGATCACCAGGGCCCAGACGATAGTTGCAAGAAAAGGTCTTAGTATTTGAAAGCACCAGATGACAAGTCCGAAGGCCAATGCCAGGCGAATGCTAACTTCAAGCGCTTGAAACGTTTTCTGGTGGCTATCGCCGTTGTGTTTCGATTCAGGATCCATTGCCGGTTGCTCTCAGTTTATTATTGTTCTGGATTCTAGCATTAAGGCAACTCTAATCAATTCGGATGAACTCTGGCTTTCAGGCGAATTCCGAATTTCGGCGCGTCTTTGTAGTAAGGTCAAGACCTTTGATATTGGCGCAACAGAGAAGCTGGGTTCGTCCGAAAGCCCCACCGGGCGGGCCTGAAAATTTTTTATCGTTGTTGAAGCCCTTGTCCAGGTTTCGACATGAACGACGCGTTTCGCCTTGATAAAAACCATTTTCAGACGCCGCAGAATTCTATCTGAATGGAACAGAGTTGCCCTGAGTAGTAGTTAGAAGGGGGTTATGTTGCCTGACGCATTGGTTGGCTTTGTGAGGGCTTGACCATCGGTCTCAATAGTCCCGGATGCCATAGCGATAGAGAATGTCACGATAGGATTGGGTTTTCTTGAACTCTTTCAAGGCATTGCTGAAATTTTCGCTTAAGGTTTTCAAATCTGATTTGCGTGAAAATGCAAGATACAGTGGCGCAGGTGAATTGGTGTTCGCTTGCAATGGTTCAATGTCCGTTATTCCGAGTTGCTTGAGCCTGTAGAGCCCTACGTGACGGTTAAGCAGGTAATAGCCCGCTCGACCTTGTTGCAGTAATTCGATACCTGACTCGATAGAGTTTACCGTCAGCTTTTGTATGCTGGAGTCATCCACCAGTTCACTGGCGTAGGAATAGCCTCGGTTAATAATGAGTTTTTTATTTGTAAATAGCTCCGACGATATTGGCGTGTTTACATTGCATTTGAAGCAGAACAGCGTGGAGACGCTATAGCCCATAGGCTCATCAGGGAACCAGTATTGTGTCAGACGTTTCGGGTTTTTGCTGGCATCCAGTAGAGCGTCGGCTCTGCCTGAAATCACCATCTGTTGGGCTCGTTTCCAAGGTACGGTTCTATATTCAACCTTGATTCCCATAAGTTCAAAAACCGCGAGAGCAGTTTCCACATCGATACCAGGTGTTTTGGGGTTGTTGGTCACATAGGGCGCCCAAATGTCAGACACAATGGTGACGGTCGAGATCTCATTAGCGTCGAGAGCTTCAGTGGCTAATAGCACGATAATGAGAGCTAGGTAGCGCATGAAGGCGGTGCTTGCTTGGTTGGCATAGTGGTTGTGAAGTGGATCGTTCTAGTGTGTGGTGTGATCATTTGGAAAAGGAATGGTTAATGAGAGAGGTGGTTAGTGATTTTTGAATTTTGATCATGATCATCGGTTTTTATCTTGAAACAGGTTGTGCTGAAGTATTGTTCTGAAGGCCTTCGTTGTTAATGATGGCTCTATCCCGACCGCGGGATTTTGCTTGATAAAGCGCTTTGTCTGCGGTTGAAAATAAATGGGCCAAATCGATATTGTTGTTGTGCGACTTTTCGGTGATACCAAAACTGCAGGTGATTTTTATCGAAGAGTTTCCGAAAGTAAAAGCTCGGTCGTGCAGTTTTTTTCGAATTCTCTCTGCAATTATAAGTGCTTCTTTTGCTGTGGTTTCCGGTAAAACAATGACGAATTCTTCGCCGCCAAAGCGTGCCACCCAGTCGGTGTCTTGACGGATGCAGCCTTGAACCAGGGCGGCAAACCCTTTCAGTATATCGTCACCAAATATGTGGCCAAATTCATCATTAATGCGCTTGAAGTGGTCGATGTCCGCAAAAATAATAGTTAAGGGTTGCTGGCTTCTTTGGCTTCGATTGATCTCTTTTTGCAGTGTTTTGTCTAAATAGGCTCGATTATAACTCTGTGTCAGGCCGTCAATGCTCGACAGTTCTTTGATGGTCTTGTTCAGTTTGATCAGGCGTCGAACCATGATGTATCCAAGTATGCCGTATAGTGTGAAGTACGCTAGCATAAATAGGGCTATGAAAAATTTTCCCGCTGTTCCAACCTCCATCAGTTCAACCGGATGAATCATAAAGGCAATGGTGGGAGGGCAAATAAAAGTGATCATCATAGGTATTAGCAAGCGGTACGAACCTATGAATACAGCGTTAGCGCAAATAACAGAAAATAACGTGGCAATAAAGAAAAAGTTGGGAATGGTATAGGCGACCATGCCGAAAAACAGGGCGTCCAGATGCATGTTTATCAATTCTTGGCGTCGCCCGTTTCTGGCATAGGTAGAAAGAGCCCTGGCAATGAAGGGCCAGCCTGTACCAAGCACAACTAGCCAGAAATAATGAAGGCTTAGGAGCTGCCATTGCAATAATGAAATCACTACAAAAAAGCAGCTGGCCGTCGCTACCACCCGTGGGATAAAGTTGATTTGAACCAGCGGGTGCAGTTTGTGTGGCGTCAGGGTGTTACGCAATATATAGGCCTTTTTGATCTTGCGGCATTGACTGAGTCCCATGGCTGAATTTTGAGTATAGCGCCTATCTACTCACTCTCGTGAGTAGATAGGCGTAGTTGTTTTTTAAGGTTGTTGTTTTAAGGTTGGTCCAGGCAGTTTTATGCGCCTTTATGACCATTATTCATGGCCGCTTCTGGTTTGTGTTAGCATTCCTGTCCCGCCTTTGATAAATATGGGATGTAGATTCCTGTAAACGACTGTTTTCGTAGTGGTCATCAGTACTCCTGTGCAATAGTGAGAAGTTTTGTTTCGTTACCTGCTGCCTCTTGTCATCGTGTCTTTGGTCTCGCTTTCACAAGCGGCCTCTTTGCTCGATTTTCAGCAATTACTGTCGTATTTGCGTGAGCACTATGGCGCCGAGGCCGAGGCTAGAGGAAGCAGCTGGCGCCAGGCCCTGGATGATAGCCGTAATCAGCCGCGGGCGGTTCAGCTGCAAGTAATCAATGACTTTTTCAACCAGATGTTCTTCTCCACCGATGAAGCGGTTTGGGGGCAAGAGGATTACTGGGCGACCCCTTTGGAGTTTATTGGGCGTGGTGCAGGGGATTGTGAGGATTTTGCCATTGCTAAATATTACAGCCTGATTGAGGTCGGCTTCCCTGCTGAAAAACTGCGCTTAATGTATGTGAAAGCGGTCAATTACAACCAGCATCACATGGTGTTAACGTATTATGAAAAACGGGGCGCCGAGCCGTTGGTGCTCGACAATATAGACCCCGTTATCAAGCCTGCCAGCCTACGTAATGATCTGGTACCTATCTACAGTTTTAATGCCGACTTCCTTTGGCTTGCCAAAGCGCGAGGTGATGGCAAGCAGGTGGGTAATTCTGACCGCATTTCGCTCTGGCGAGAACTTCAGCAGCGCCATTCCCAGCAAGCTACGGAGAGATAAAAGAGGATGACCTCATGACATTGTATCGGCAAGTGTTGATTTTGTTGCTATTGGCTATGTTGGTGTCGCTGACTGCCGTTATGACCCTGAGTCTGCAGTCCAACTCCAGTTACCTGCAACAGCAGTTGCGCATTAGCACCGATGCTGCGGTGACCAGCCTGGGTATGCGGCTTGCCCCGCTGTTGAAACCCATGGACAAAGTGTTAGTGGAATCTACCATTAATGCCGCCTTTGATGGTGCGCTCTTGCAACGCATTGATGTGGAGTTGTTTGCCGATGACAGCCACATCACCCGTAGCCGAGAGTTACGCAATGAAGGGGTGCCTGGCTGGTTTCTCTCCTTGTTTCATATTGAAAAAGTGGTGACCGAGGCGCCATTGACCCAAGGTTGGAGTGAGGTGGCGTTATTGACGGTAGAGGGTCACCCGGGGGGGGTCTACAAGCAGCTTTGGTCCCTGGCGATTCGTTTGACCCTGATTTACAGCTTGTTGTTTGTCATTCTGGCGGCAATCACGGCTGTAGCGCTTCGCTGGCTGATTCGCCCGCTACAGCAAATTGAACATCAGGCTCGAGCCATTGAGCAAAAGGATTACGATTATAGAATTCCGCTGCCCCGTACGCGAGAATTACGGCGAGTGGTCGATGTGTTAAATGGCCTGACGGCGCTGCTCAAGGGGCGGTTTTTGGCACATGCGGGGCAGCTTGAAGAGGTTCGGGCGCGGCTGTTGGTCGATGCAGATTCGGGCCTGATGACCCGGAGAGCTTTACTGGATTCATTGGCGAGCCTCCAGTCCGAGGGTCGACCTGGTGCGCTGGTGTTATTAAGGGTTGAACATGCTGATGAAATTCGTAGGCAATGTGGTTTTCATCAGTGGCGAGAAGTGTTTGATGAGGCTTCAGTGTTGGTACGGTCATTGTTATCGCCAGATGCCGATTCTGCGTCTGTTGCCATTGGTCGTTTGTCGTCACAAGAGCTGGCTATCTTGCTGGAAGGTCCTGTGCCAGAGTCACCCGAGCAGAGTTTGACGGAACTTTGTCAGGCGATATCAAACATCAAGCCTCAACAGACTTCAGATATTGTTGTCGATGGTGCTGCCGTCGGTATTTCAATTGGCGGTGATCACAATGTGGGTCAATTATTGACCCGCCTTGATACCGAATTGCGCATCTGTGTCAGTGGTAATAACCGAGCCCGATGGGTGGAGGAGAAAACACTGACATACACGCTCAGAACGGCAGAGCAATGGCTCTCCCTGTTGCGTGAACGGCTTGATCAGCAAGCTCTTCAGTTGCGTTGGCAGCCGGTTGTTACTCGGAATGGGGAGGTGTTGCAACGGGAGGTATTTGCCAGCGTTGTCGACGAGCAGAAGCAGTCATTGCATGCGGGGCTGTTTGTGCCGGTTATTGAACAGTTTGATTTGGGCGCCTTTCTCGATCAGGCCGTTATGAAAGAGGTGCTTGCTCAGCCTGTGGAGGGGTTGGTGGCCATCAACCTGTCTCTGTCGGCGATGCGTGATACTCGCTTTATCAGTCGCTTATCATCTATGACGGTGCGCGAAAAGCTTCTGTTTGAAGTGTCTGAGTTAAACCTGAACCGGGAGTATGAAACGGTAACCAGCTTTGCCAGCCTGATGCGGCAGATGGGCTATAGCCTCGGAGTTGATCAGGTTGGAGCAAGCGGTCGCAGTTTGGATTATCTTACTGTGCTGCGGCCGACGTACGTCAAAGTGGCTCCTGGTTTGTGCAGTGCCGATACCGATTCCTTGACGCTTTTGAATGGGATCGCCAACACGGTCAATAACCTCGGAATTCCTGTGTATGCAACGGCGGTTGAAACCCAGGCTCAAGCCGATGTGCTGTGGTCGGCGGGGATTTCTGGCCTGCAAGGTTATTTAACCGGTAAGTAACTAAAGAAATTAGAATAAGAAGGGTGGGGAACTGATTGTTTTTAAAGCTCAAAGTGGTCTTTTTCTTCATTTTTTAGTGTTTTTGCGACATTGAACTTAAAATTGGCGCTTTAACCCCAATAATTGGTTAATAAATCGGCGTTCTCTTGTAATATAGCTATTCTGGGGCGAATTGTGACTGTGCTCACATTTTTTTGCCTAGGGAAGCTAAATTGCAGTGAGGATTGCATGAGTAAATCGCCAGTACATCTGATCGAACAGCAAAGTGTCGTCACCAGCCTGACCGGGGTGGTGTATGTGATGCAGTCGGATGGTTCCCGTATCCTTCTCAAAGCAGGTGATACGATTGCTCCCGGGCAACTCATTTTTACCGGTGCCGATAGCTTCCTTGAGCTGTTGCGTCACGGCGAAACGGTACTGGTCAGCCAGGAGTGCGTTGCTTGTCCGGTTGAAGGTGAAAAAGAGATCCTTCAGGCAAGTAATACCGATGTTGATATTGAGGCGATCCAGCAAGCAATTTTGGCCGGTGCTGACCCGACCACTTTTCTCGAAGCCCCGGCAGCGGGCGAAGCCAGCTCTGATGGTGGCAATAGCACTATCCGGGTTGAGCGCGATGGTGCCGAAACCATAGCCACGGCAGGTTTCGAGACCAGTTTCGATGATTCCCTTCCCCCCCTTATTCTTCGCGACGATCAGCCGGATGAGAGTCAGCTTGGATTTTTGCAGGATTCAAATAATGTTGGTTCGGTAGACGATCAGCCGGTGGCGGTTGCGGACAGCATTACGGCGACGGAAGACACGGCGTTCAATGGCGACGTGAGTGGCAACGA